>DODI01000436.1:0-4692 GCA_003509045.1 Planctomycetota bacterium
GGCGGCGGCCGCGGTGACTTCCGCAACGCTCTTCTTGTCGAGCTTGTTCAGCCCGAAGGTCTTCACCACCGTCTTGTTCTTGTAGATGACGACGGTGTGCTTGGCCTTCTCGTTGATCTTCCAACCCCTGGGAGCCTTGGCGCCCCCGCGGTTGATGGTCATATCGACGGCCTTGAGCTTATTGGCCGCGGCAAAAGCAGTGAGCTTCTTGCGAGCGGCCGCCTTGTCATCATCAAGCGAGATGAGGTAGGCGATCGACCCCTTGGAATTAGCGGCAATCTTATCGATTCCCCTGACCAGACTGGCCAGGTCTTTGCCGACGTCGCGAGAAAAGATCGCGACGGTGGCACTTCTGCCGCCAGCTCATATATAGCAGAGACCGTTTTTACGTTTAACGAACCTGCCGGTGACGGGAAGGACACTGAACTTGGCAGTTCCTTCGCCCGCCTTACAGCCTGACTCTACCTTCCCGGACTCGTCCGCGAACGCGGGCGTCACCAGGAGAGCGGCCAGGAGCAGCGCGCTGAATTTCATGGGTGGCTCCTTTCATTAAGCCGTTTCTTTATCTGTACTCAAAACCAGTCGAATTCCAGCCGCTATCTTACCAGCCGGAAGGCCGGAATGGAAAAAATCGCAGGGCCCGTAACCCTCTGCGCAGGGGCGCTCTTGCGATACCCGAACAGTTCCGTATGATCGTTGTCTGCGCCAGGGTCACACGGCTCTACTGAAATACCGCTGGAGAGCGAATGTCAGACAAAAAATCCGGCCTCGCAAGCTACGAAAACGTCGACGACGACTACCTGGAGAAGCGCTCACTCAAAAAGAGCGCCGGCTGGGTGCTGCTTTGGGCGCTCGGAGTTGGAGCGGTAATCTCCGGTGACTACTTCGGGTGGAACTTCGGACTGGAAGCTGGTGGTTTCTGGGGACTGGGCATCGCCACCCTCCTGATGGCAATCATGTATATTTGCATGGTCTTCAGCATCGCGGAGCTCTCCGCCGCGCTGCCTCATGCCGGAGGGTTCTATTCTTTCGTAAGAAACGCCTTCGGGCCGACGGGCGGTTTCATCTGCGGCCTGACCGATGCCATCGAATATGTCATCACCCCGGCCGTCATCGTCGTCGGAATCGGCGGCTACATGAATGACCTCGTAGGTGGGCTGGCCGGAGAAGAATTCAGAGGCTACGACCCTGCCTGGTGGATCCTCGCCTACCTCTGCTTCGTAACCATCAATATCCGGGGTGTCGAGCTGACCCTGAAGGTAGGACTCGTCATCACCCTTGCGGCGCTGGGTGTACTCCTTGTTTTTTACGTAAGCGCCATCGCCAGCGGAAGCTTTGACCCGGAACTTCTCTTCAACATACCCGCGGAGGAAGGCCAGGATCCCAGATGGCTTCCGAAAGGCTGGAGCGGGGTTTTCCTGGCGCTCCCCTTCGCGATCTGGTTCTACCTGGCTATCGAGCAGCTGCCGCTGGCGGCCGAGGAGACTCATGACGTGGTCCGTGACATGCCCAGGGCTCTCATCCTCGGAATCATCACGCTCCTGGCGCTCTCGGTTTTCACCCTTGTTCTCAACACCGGGATCGGTGGCGGAGCGCTGGCCATCCAGAGCTCCGATGCGCCACTGGGAGATGGATTCAAGGCCATCTTTGGATCGGGAGGAATGACCCTCGTCTTAACGCTGGTCGCGCTGACTGGCCTGATCGCCAGCTTCCATACGATCATCTACGCCTACGGCCGCGTGCTGTTCGCGCTCTCGAGAGCGGGTTATTTCCCCCGCTGGATCTCCAGGACATCCAAACGGAAAACACCCCATCGCGCTCTGATCCTCGGAGCGGCAATCGGACTTGCCTGCGCGCTCGTCCTGCATTTCCTTGGCAAAGAAACAAATGCCGCGGGGGAGAAGATCGACACCGCCGTCGGCGGAGCCCTGCTCAACATGGCCGTCTTCGGGGCGGTGATCTCCTATGCACTGGTGATGTTCAGCTACATCAGGCTCCGAATCACTCGCCCGGAGCTCGAGCGGCCCTACCGAAGCCCCCTTGGAATCCCGGGAGCGGCGGTCGGGGCCCTGCTCTCGATCGCCGCGCTGGGCGCGACGATCTACCGGGAAGATTTCCGCCCCGGCATCTACGGAGTCGCAGCATTTCTTGTGCTGGGTATGGTTTACTATCTTCTCTACAGTCGACATCGACTCGTTGCGCAGGCGCCCGAAGAGGAGGTCGCCCTTCTCACGCAGCACCTCGGCGAGCTGGATGGCAAGATGGAGGATACAGATGAGTGAAAACCAGGGCCTTCTGAGTCTTGATCAGCTGAAGCGGCTCGCCAGGGAAGACGAGATTGACACCGTGCTGGTGGTCTTCACCGACCTCTACGGCCGCTTCATGGGCAAGCGCTTTGATGCCGACTTCTTCCTCGAGAGCGCCGCCGGAGACGGTACCCACTGCTGCAATTACCTGCTCACCGTCGACATGGAGATGGAGCCCGTCCCCGGCTACAAACTCGCCAATTGGGAGCTCGGCTACGGCGACTTCCACATGGTCCCGGACCTCTCGACCCTGCGCCTGGTGACCTGGCTCGAGAAGACCGCCATGGTCATCTGCGACCTCGAGGACGACAAGGGCCACGCCCCGGTCGCGGAGGCGCCGCGGTCACTTCTGCGCCGCCAGCTCGAGGCCGCCTCGACGACCGGCTTCAAGGCCTTCGCCGCCAGCGAACTCGAGTACTACATCTTCGAGGACACCTACCGGGAAGCGCACGAAAAGAGCTACTCGGGCCTGCGCCCGACCGGCTGGTACCTCGAGGACTACCACATGCTGCAGGGCACCCGGGTGGAAAAGCTCAACCAGGCCGTCCGCAGAAACCTGAAGAGCTCCGGGATCCCGGTCGAGAACTCCAAGGGAGAGTGGGGCCTCGGCCAGCACGAGCTCAACATCCGATATGCCGAGGCGCTCGACATGGCGGACCGCCACTCGATCTACAAGCAGTGCTTCAAGGAGATCGCCGATGAGCTCGAGATGAGCGTCACCTTCATGGCCAAGTACGACGACGAGCAGGCCGGCTCGAGCTGCCACGTCCATCTCAGCCTCTGGGAAAACGACAGCAACGTCTTCGATGGAGAGGACGAGCTCGGTCCGGTGCGATGCTCGGAGATTTTCCGGTGGTTCCTTGGCGGCTGGATCGCCCACGTTCCCGACGTCATGGTCTTCTACGCCCCGACCACCAACTCCTACAGGCGCTACAAGGCGGGCTCATGGGCTCCGACCCAGCTGGCCTGGAGTCATGACAACAGGACGGCGGGCTTCCGCGTCGTCGGCAGCGGCAAGAGCCTGAGAATCGAGTGCCGGCTTCCCGGGGCCGACTGCAATCCCTACCTTGTCTACGCCGCGGCGCTGGCCTCGGGACTGGATGGGATCGCCAACAAAACCGAGCCGCCACCCCATTTCGAAGGCGATGTCTACCAGGCGAGAGAGGTGCCCGCCGTTCCAGGGAGCCTCGCGGAGGCGACAGATCTCTTCGAAAAGAGCTCCTTCGCGAAAGAAGCCTTCGGTGAGGCCGTGGTGGAGCACTACACGCGCTTCTTCCGTACCGAGGATGCCGCGCGCGATACAGCGGTGAGCAACTGGGAGCGCAAGCGCTACTTCGAGCGTATCTGAGGACCGGCCATACAAATGAAGCCCGCGCTGATCGGAATCACCACCTACGGCCGCAACGAGGACGGGCACTTTTTCCTGCCGTCTGAATACGTCGACTCGGTTCGCCGCAGCGGCGCCTGCCCCATCCTCCTGCCACCGGGAGAAGAAAGCCTGGACGGCTGGCTGGAGCTGGTCGATGGGGTCCTCTTTCCCGGCGGCGGGGACATCGACCCCGCCCGCTACGGCGGAAGCGAGCATGAGATGATCTACATGGTCGACTCCGAGCGCGACACCACGGAGCTCGCGCTGCTCAACAGGGTCCTCGAGTCCGGCCTCCCCACCCTCGGGATCTGCCGCGGCACCCAGCTGCTCAACGTGGCCCTCGGAGGCACTCTCTTCGACCACCTCCCCGACCACGTGGGAGAAGAGGTCGCCCACCGCCTGCCGCCCCGCGAGCCGACCCCGCACGCGATCCGGGTAGAGGAAGGTTCCGGGCTGGCAGCGATCCTTGGCAAGACCGAGTTCGATGCCGAATCCTGGCATCACCAGGCGATCCGGGAGGTCGCTCCCGGTCTCACCGCCGTGGCCCAGGCGCCCGATGGCACAGTCGAGGCGGTAGAAAAGAAAGACCATCCCTGGCTCTACGCCGTACAGTGGCACCCGGAGCTGACCGCCGAGAAGGACCCCGTCCAGCAGCGACTCTTCAACGCGCTGACGGAGGCGGCTCTCGCGGCGCGTAAATCCGCAACAGGTACCGAAGGAGAATAAAATGCGGCTCGAAGGCAAGGTAGCGCTCATCACCGGCGGCGGCGGTGGCATCGGACGGCAGACAGCCCTGGCCTTCGCGGCCGAGGGCGCCCGGGTCGTGGCCACCGACATCAACTCCGCTGCCGGCGCGGAGACGGTCTCGCTTGTAGAAGAGGCCGGAGGCGAGGCGATCTACCGGGACGCTGACGTCTCGAAAGCGGCCGACTGCGAGGCCATGGTCCAGGCCGCCGAGAGCGAGTTCGGACGGCTCGACATTCTCTTCAACAATGCCGGGATCATGCACCCCGAAGA
>DODI01000381.1:0-4751 GCA_003509045.1 Planctomycetota bacterium
CTCTCCAGAGCTGCCGCCGCAACCGGTCAGCAGCGCCAGGAGTATCAGGAGTAAGAGCCTTCCTGGAAAGAATCGTAGTTGAGATGTTTTTGACAGCATTGTCGCTTGCTCCGTATTGCCGGGATTTGATAGGTTCAGCATTCTAAGCAAAGCCTTCAGGGGGGGTCAATACGGGTGGTGAAGACGCATCAGGCTAATGAGGCGGTCGAATGGAGGGCTTTCAGCGCTGGACAATCGTTCTGGCGGTTTTACAATGGATCAACCATGGAAGCCTTCAGGGTTCCATATATACGAACAGGCTTAGTCTTAGGCTCATAAATTTTTCTTTGTGGAAGAACCGGGAATGTTTCTCAGCAAAAAAATCAGTGTCGCTTCGGCTCTAACTCTCCTTGTGTCAACCGTTCTGCTGCCGGGAGCTGCTGGCTCTGTTCGGGCGGCGGACGCGATCAGCGAAGCGATCGATGCGGGTACGACCTATCTCCTCGGTCAGGTGAAGGCCAAGCAGGTCGGCCATCGCGCCGAGGGCCAGGTCGCCCTGGAGACCTATGCCCTGGTGGTGTCAGGGGTCAGCGTTACCCATCCCCTGATTCGCCGCAACTTTGACCACCTCCATGCCCGGATGTCCAAGAGCAAGCACACCTATACGCTGGCCTGCTATATCTTCGCGCTAGATGCGGCCATTTCCCAGATTGAGCAGGACATTCTGATCCTCGCCCCGGCGAAGGCCAGGGCGCTCTTCAAGGACAATCCCCGTATAGGTAAGGAGTTCAGGCCCCATCTCAGGAAGGCGGTCGAGAACCTGGCGGACATTCAGATGACCGGTGGCGGCGGCTGGAGCTACGGCCCCTCCAAGGACCGATTTGACAATTCAAATACCCAGTTCGCCGTGCTGGGTCTCGGGGTTGGCATGAAGCGCAACATTCCGATCGACCGGAAGGTCTGGCTGAAGATCATGGACCACTTCGTCGATGGTCAGCAGGAGAAGGGTCCTGAAGTCGCGGAGAGGGTTACTCTGATGAAACCCTCCGACAAGGATGAGTGGAACAGCAGGGTCAAGCTGATCGATGGCGACAAGAAGCCCCTCACGGCTGGCAAGGACAACAAGGGCTCGAAGCGGAAGAAAAGCAGCCAGGGCCGCACCGTGGTCGTCACGCCGGCGAATCCCGAGGTTGGCTTGGAAGGCATCAAGGTCTATAAGCGCGGTTTCGATTATTCTAATAAAGGCGGCGCCAACTGGAATATGACCTGCGCCGGTCTCTCATCGTTGATCCTTGCCCGCAACAGCCTCGAGGGAAAAATTCCCAAGCAGACGCTCAACGCGATGAACAAGGCGGTGCGTGATGGTTACGGCTGGTTGATGACCAGCTGGGCGCCGACCAAGAGCTACTACGGCATGTACAGCTTGGAGAAGGTTGGCGATCTCGGCGACATCAAGCTCTTCGCTAAGCATGATTGGTTCGATGAGGTGTCCAAGCATCTCATTGGTCAGCAGCTGGTCGATGGCAGCTGGCCCGGCGGAGCCGCTCACGGCGAGAAGGAAGATCCCCGTATTCCGACCTCCTTCGCCCTCCTGATCCTGAATCGTGCCAGCTCGCTGATCACGAAGAATCCCAACAGCCGCATTATCGTCTCCGGCAAGAGCAATCCCGGGGAGAGCGGAGCGCGGGACTGGGTCTATATTCCCGATCTCAACAAGACGGTTCACTACCCCAGCCTCATGCGCCACATCCGCATGCGGCCGAATGTCAAGCTCATCAGGTTCCTCGATAATATCGTCGAGAGCTATCCGCCCGAGTTCAAGGGTGAGCTCATTCCCGACATGGCCAAGGTGCGCGATGCGATCAGAAGTAAATCCGTCCGCTCGGTTATCGATGGTCATCTCGAGAAGATTACCGGCTACGAGTACAAGGAATGGGAGAGCTACCTGAAATGGCATCGCCGCTGGGAGAGGGTCATGGCGATCGGCCTGTCCAAGAAGAAGGATAACGTCAAGGATCTCCTGGCCTATTACGCCAGCACGAAGCGAAGCGTGTCGCTCAAGAAGACGGTCATGTGGGCGCTGGTGCAGTGCCAGGCGCCGGAGGGGCTACCCCTCCTGCTCGCCGACCTTGACAACGAGGAAGAGGGCATTCGCAAGGCCGCCTACGGTTATCTCAAGGCCTATTTTGTCGACTTCCCTCCGCCCTTCAGCGCCAGCGCGGATGGCGCCGCTCGTAAGACGCAGGCTGAGAAGGTCCGCGTCTGGTGCAACGCTCAACTCGCAAAGCAGAAGGCCAGGGGATAGAATTTTCCCTGCTGAAGCGGAGCTGATTTTTTGCCACGCTGGATAATCATCGTAAACCTGGTGGGCCTTGCGGTTCTTCTCCTGGTGCTTGGATTCACGGCGCTGCTGGAAGATGATCGCGTTGTCCCCCCGGTGAATACCGGGAAGGTGACCGGCGCCTCGGAACCGGCCGTTCCCCGGGTCAAGGTTGCTCCTCTCCTGGCTACCGGACCGATCCTCGATTTTTCCGAACCCTATCTCCACGCCCGCGGCGACTGGTTTCGCGAGCGGTTTGCCGGTCTCCGTTCCGAGCTTTCCGGCCTGGAGCCCTCGGCGGTGACGACGAAGAGTTTTACGACCGAGGTCCTCCGCGCTCCGATCACCGAGGGTGCCTGGCAGGGGTCACTTGGCCCTGAGAGCGTTGAGCGACGCAAGGCGGACGAGGGACAGATTGTCGAGGCCCGGGCCCTGTTTTCCGTCCCAGGGGTCAAGCCCCTGGACCTGCTTGTTTACCTCATGTGTTCGGACTTCAAGACCCAGATTCCCAACGATTCAATGGACCGCATGGAACATCGCTTCCCGGGCGAGGACTCGTCTGGAGGTTGCCTTGATGAGTCGCCGAGGCTGAAGCCCAACCAGGTGCTCAGCCATGAGGTCTGGGAGCCCGCGCTGCTGAGGAAGGGGACGGACATCTGGTTTATCAACGAGCTTCGGCGCGAAGGGGATTGTCTCTATTTTATCTATCGGCTCGTCAAGTCCTGCCAGCCGACGGCTTCCTATACGCCTGTGCGCCTGGCCACCGGTCAGTACGCCGTACTTCCAGCGGGCTCCGGTTCGGTCGTCCTGCTCAAGAGCTATTACAACGGCCAGGCCATTCCGAGCTTTTCCGATTTTCTCGTCAGGAGCAGGACCAACACGTTTTACTCCGCCATCGCCAGCTTTCTTGCGAAGCAGGTTCCGGGATGGAAGCCATCGGAGCGTGCGCGAGCCTGGAGAGCGAAGCTCGGGGTTGATTAGCCTCCGGCGCGGCGGACCGTCGTGCCTCCGGAAGCGCCTGAGCCAGTGTTTCTTGACCTGCGGGTGCTGGCTGCGGGTACCGCCCGTCTGGTGACGCGTTCCTGCTCATGGAAGGGTGGAATGTAGATGAGCAGCTGGTTGGTGACGGCGTGCGGGACTATGCGCACCCCGCTTCCGTAGCGGGTCTCGAGCAGGGGTCGAAGAGTCACCGCAAGATCTTCCGCTCGCAGCCATCGGCAGGGATAGATGAGGGTTCGGTTGATCCTGATTGCGTGGTCGCCGTTTTGAAATCGCGCCTGCTCTTTTTCCTCGAGGTCTTCACGTGAGAGGCGGGCTGCGTTTCGTTCCTGCTCAACGTTTTCGCCGGGACCTTTCGCCCGGTCGAATTCTCCGGGGAGGTTGTCGATGGACTCGCAACCGCAAAGCAGGAGCGGCGGGAGAAGGGCGGTAAAGGTTGAGAGACGGAGGAGGGTTTGCATCATCTGAAACGGGTCGCTATTGGTCAATCTGGACTGACCCATCCTAACCGCCCATCTCATTTCTGCCCCGGTATATTTTCATGATGATGAGCTCGGCGATCAGCGCCAGCAGGAGCGCCGCCCCGGCAACGGCGAGGGCGACGGCGGGCCAGTCCGGCAGGAGCCTCGCCGCGGCGCCGCAGGCCAGGGGGCCGAGCGTCAGCCCAAGGGACAGTACGGCCTCGTGGAGTCCGCTGTTCCTGCCTGCGCGTGCGGAGGCAGTGAGGCCGTAGTAGAAGCTCAGAGAGTAGGATAGCGAGCTGAAGATTCCAAGCAACGGCAGGAGGACAAAATAATAGACCGGGTTGTCTACCTGGCTGAGCGTAAGAAGCGCGGCGGCGGCGGCGAGCTGGACGGAAAAAAGCCACGCTGGTGAATGATTCCAGCCGTTGAGCCGTCGCAGGGTGAAGAAACCTCCGAACCTTGCAAGGTTGATGCTGAAGGCCAGCAGGCCGATCATTGCCACGCCAATTCCCAGGTGTTTTTCACCGATGTAGGGCAGCTGGTTGGTGATTCCGATGAAGGCGAAGTAGGCCGAAAAATTGGCCACCCAGGCCACCATCAGCAGGTGGGCGCTGTTTGGCGCCGCCTCGGCGGGCTTCAGCCCATCGGGTTTATCCCGGGGCTCTATTCGCAGCGGCAGGGCCAGCAGCGCGAGCGCTGAGCCGCTGAGAGCGAGCAGGAGGATCACGCCGGCCTTGAAGCCGAGCTGGTCGTAGAGTCCGGGGCCAAGCAGGCAGCCCATGCAGATTCCAGCCGCCCACACGCAATTGAAAGTTCCCGCTGTCTTCCAGAGGTTGCGCGTCCCGCTGGCCTCTCCCATCTCGCGCTCGAGCGGGGCCCAGTAGAAGCCCAGGCCAACTCCGAGTACAGGCGCCGCCAGGTAGAGGTCCGCGAGGCTGTCGCTGAAATAGACGATTGGAAGAGCCGCGGCGAAAACAAGGGCCGCTCCC
>DODI01000043.1:0-3583 GCA_003509045.1 Planctomycetota bacterium
TCGGTATTGCCGCAGCGCTCGCCCAGTCCGTTGAAGGTACCCTGGATGTGGCTGGCGCCCTCTTCGACCGCCGTCAGGGTGTTGGCATCGGCCATACCTCCATCGTTGTGGGTGTGGATGCCGATCTCTGTGTCGCTGATCTTCTCCCGCACGGCACGCACGATCTTTGCGACCTCCGCGGGCAGGGAGCCGCCGTTGGTGTCGCAGAGTACGAGAGAGCTCGCACCTCCCTCCCGGGCGGCGGCGAGGGTCTCCAGGGCGTACTCGGGATCCGCCTTGTAGCCATCGAAGAAGTGCTCAGCGTCATAGACGACCTCACGTTTTTCGGAGACCAGGTAGCTGACGGAGTCCCGGATGATCCTGAGGTTTTCTTCGGGGGTGGTTCTCAGGACCTCGGTGACGTGAAGATGCCAGGACTTGCCGAAGATCGTGACCACCGGCGTGCCGACCGCGAGGATCGCCTTCAGGTTGGCGTCATCTTCCGGGGCGCTGCCGGCCCGGCAGGTGCTGCCGAAGGCGGCGAGTTTCGAATGGCGTAAATCAAGGTCGGCGGCGGCCTTGAAGAAGTCGATATCCTTGGGATTGGAGCCGGGCCAGCCTCCCTCGACGTAGTCGATGGAGAACTCATCCAGCAGCCGCAGGATCTTCAACTTGTCCCGTCCTGAGAAGGAGACTCCTTCACCCTGGGTGCCGTCGCGTAAGGTCGTATCGTAGATTGTGATCATGGGTTAGGTTTCTCCGCGGAGCGTTTCATTCGTCCGCTCAAGCCAGGCGTTATTCGTCCGCCTGCTCGCTGGAGCCGTTCTTGTCCTGTGATGTGTCTCCCTGCCGGATGCGGTGATTGAGGGCGCGGTTGGCTCCCTTGATCATCGCGTGGACCGAGGCCAGGATGACGTCCTTGTCGACCGCGTCGCCGCGGAAGCGGTTCTCGGTCTTGTCTTTGAACTGGATGTTGGCGTGTGCCAGGGCGTTGGTCCCCCCGGTGATGGCCTTCAGGCCGTAGCCGCTGAGCTCGAGCTCGGGTCCGAAGTGCGAGCTCAGGATCTCCTGGATGGCGTGGGCGGAGGCATCCACCGGTCCGACCCCCGTGCCGGTTCCGATCACCTCAGCTCCATTGATCTTGAGCTTGATGGTGGCGCTGGCGGTGAAGCCGTTGCCGGTCATCACCGAGACCTCCTCGAGCAGCAGGATCTGTTCCTCGCTGGTCAGCTCGTTGAGCACCTCGTTGGCGAAGGCGACGACATCCTCTTCCTCGATGTTCTTCTCCCGGTCTGCGGCGTCTTTGACGCGGGCCCTGACATCGTGGAGCTGCTCCCGGTTCAGGTCGTAGCCCCGGCGCTCGAGAATCTTCTCGATGGCATGTACTCCGGAGTGCTTGCCGATGACGAGCTGGGTTCCATGCCATCCGACCTCCTTGGCGGACATGATTTCGTAGGTCCGTCGGTCGCTGATGACTCCATGCTGATGGATTCCCGCTTCGTGGGCGAAGGCGTTTTCGCCTACGATCGCCTTGTTTCTCTGTACCTCGATGCCCGTCAGGTTGGCGACCAGGCGGCTGGTGCTCCAGAGCTCCTCGGTCTTGATTCCGGTCTCTACCCCGTAGACGTCCTCACGCATCTTGAGCGCCATGACGATTTCTTCCAGGGAGGTGTTTCCCGCTCGCTCCCCGATGCCGTTGATGGTGCACTCGATCTGGTCGCAGCCGGCCTGCATGGCCGAGAGCGAGTTGGCGACAGCAACGCCCAGGTCGTTGTGGCAGTGGATGCTGAGCAAGATGTTCTCGGTAGCCGGAACCTTCTCTTTCACGTAGCGCACCCGGTCCCCTATCTCGCCGGGCATGGCGTAGCCGACTGTGTCGGGGATGTTGATCGTCGTGGCTCCGGCGTTCACCGCCGCCTCGATGACCTCGCACATGAAGTCCAGGTCGCTCCTCGATGCGTCCTCAGGTGAAAACTCTACATCATCGGTAAACTGGCACGCCCGCTCGACAGCGTCTACCGCCATGGCCAGCACCTCGTCCCTGCCCATCTTGAGCTTCTTGTCCATGTGGAGGTTGCTGGTGGCGATGAAGACATGGATGCGTGAGCTGGGGGCTTTCTCGAGCGCCTGGCCGGCGGCCTCGATATCCTCTTTCCTGGCCCTGGCGAGGCCGCAGATCGTGGGCCCATCGAGGCTCTCCGCGATGAGCTTGACGCTCTCGAAATCTCCAGGGCTCGAGATCGGGAAGCCGGCCTCGATGATGTCCACTCCCAGCCGTTCGAGCTGACGGGCGATCACCAGCTTCTCTTCCACGTTCAGGCTCGCGCCCGGACTCTGTTCCCCGTCTCGCAGGGTGGTGTCGAAGATCTTTATTTTTCTCATGGTTTCAGGGTTCCGGTTTTTCCGGTCCTTTGGAACTGCGCTATTGCACTCTCAGACGCTCAAAATTCAAAAAAAAACCCGCTCACCTTCAGAAGGCGGCGGGTGGTGAAATCGTATCTGGTGTTTTACGATCTACCCGCCTCGCTAATAAGCAGGATCAAAAGCAGAATACCGAGTAGGTCTACCCGGCCGTAGTCAGCATTCGAAACACTGGCGAAACGATGTCCCGAAAGGCATTTTCGCGCACTCTTGCTGATGGTCTTCATTGCGACTTCGAACATGATTCTCGCTGTCTCGCTCAGTCGTAAAGTTAAACGCAGATCTTATTTGCATAAGCAGGCCGTGTCAAATTTTAAAGACCTTTGGCCTTTTAGAGAAGGTTCTTCTCAGTTGTATAGGTCGCTCATCAGCTTTCCGAATTCGTCAAAGCCAAGTGTCAGCGAGTCTGTTTCGGGATTTTCATTTCCGTTCTGGCGCACGTCAACCACCAACCCGTGGGCTCCAAAGGCCCGGGAGGCGCTTGCCAGCGGCAGGACGAGTCCGCTGTGGTCGATGGCCCTGGACGGATCGATCAGCACCGGGAGGTGGGTCATCTGCCGGATGCTCGCCACCGTGCCGAGGTCGAGGGTGTTGCGGGAGTTCCGCTCGTCGATCCTTGTTCCGCGTTCGCAGAGTATGACCTGCTGATTTCCCTGTACGAGTACGCACTCGGCGGCCTCCAGGAACTCGTCATTGGTTGCCGACAGTCCCCTGCAAAGTACGATGGGGCGGCCTGTCTTGCCGGCCTCCTCGAGGAGGCTGAAGTTTTGCATATTGCGCGGGCCGATTTTCAGCAGGTCCGCCAGCTGGGCGGCCTGGGCTACATCCAGCACGGACTCGACCTCGGTCATCACGGGCAGGCCAAACTCCTTGCCGGCGGTGGTCAGTACATCGAGGAGGTCGAAATTAATTCTTCGTGTTTTGAAGGGCGAGTCGCTTGCCTCGAGGCAGCTGCCGTGCAGCACCATCGCCCCGCATTCGCTCACCTGGCGGGCGTGGGCTCCGATCTGGTCCATCGACGAGATACAGTCGGGGCCGGCGAAGACGATGTATTCAGCGCCGCCGAGCTCCGTCTCGCCGAGCCTGAGGATGGTGCCTTCCGGCTTGATGGCGAGATCCGTCAGGTTCCGGCCCTCGCCATTGCCGCCGCCGGCCGGGGCGGTGGCCTTTTCAGGAGCGGGCG
>DODI01000630.1:0-4414 GCA_003509045.1 Planctomycetota bacterium
CTGAGCACCTTCGGGTATCTGCGGAGCTCCTCCGGGGCTCGTCCTCCGGGGATGAGAATGGCGGCGTAGTCGTTCGGATCGACATCGTCGTAGCTGATATCCGCTTCGATTGTGTGGCCGAATTTTTCGGTGTAGCTGTCGAGGCCGGGCTCGAAGTCATGAACGACCAGCTGCAGGCGTTTCTTGACGGGCGCAGCGACGACCGGTTCGATGCCCGCTTCTCTCAGCCTGTGGACGGCGTAGTAAACCTCGAGGTCTTCACCAAACTCGCCAGTAGCGATCAGAACCTTCATTTCATTACTCCAGGATGAACAGGGCCAGTATTTTGTACGGTAGATTCTCTCAGGCGGAATACGATACTGTTTCTGCCCACAGGTTCTCAACCGTTTACAGGCCGAAGCGGCCGTTTTTCCACGCAGTCGATCGAGCAGCCATGAGTCAAGAAGATCCAGAGTTACCGATAGCGGAGTGTTTTCATGACTACACGGTCATCGAGTACCTTGCCCTGCTGTATCCTTCCCTGCCGCGCCGGGGCCTGCAGCCGCTCTTTGCCGCTGGAAGGGTTCGCGGCGGGAAGCTTCCGGTGTCTCCGCGAGCGCGCCTGGGTGACCTGGAGCATCTGTCCCTCGTCGGGGGGCTGGAGGATATCCGGCCAATGGACCTGTCTGCTCCGACCGGCGGAGTACGGATACTGCACGAGGATGACAGGATCATCGTGCTTGCCAAGGACTCCGGTGTTCCCGTCGTGCCCGACAGGGAGGGCAAGAGAGGGAGCTGCCTGGCCTTCCTGGTGAACCGTGAGCTCGAGGAGCGGGAGAGCAAGGAGCTCGAGAGCTACATCCGGCCGCGCGTGGTCCATCGAATCGACCGGCTGACCAGCGGAGCGGTGCTCTTCGCCAGGACGCCCGCGGCCGAGAGGAAGCTCTCAGCTCATTTCGAGGCGAGAGAGGTGCGCAAGGAATATCTCGCGCTCGTCCTGGGCGACATGGAGGCTGCGCGGAAGACCATCAGTGCCCCCATCGAGCCGGGGCGCAAGGGACGCATGCGCTGCGGCGCGAATGGAAAGAAGGCCGAGACGGTCTTCGAGGTGATCGAGCGTTTCGACGCCTTCACGCTCCTTCGCGCTCGTCCCATCAGCGGGCGAACCCACCAGATCAGGGTTCACGCTCTTGCTGCCGGACATCCGCTGGCGATCGATCCCATCTACCGGCCGGCCGCGACCAGGTGGGCTGGAGACCCGCCGGTCATCGAGAGGCTCACGCTCCATGCCCGCTCCATCGAGCTGCCCGCCAGGTGGAGCGGAGAGCGCCGGTTCACCTGTGAGCCGCCGGAAGATTTCCGTGAGGCTGTCGAGGCCCTGAGGCCGGCGGCGGGAGATTCCTCAGTCGAATAGCTTGCCGTGCTCGCGCTCAAAGGCGCTGGAGTAGGAGTAGGTGAGCCGGTCTGTTCGAAGCGGAGCGTCGGTGATGGCCTGGGGAGTCGTGAAGCTGATGAGCTCCTCGCCATCGCGTACGACACGGACGCGGACCTGTCCTGGTGAGCTGGGGACCGAATGGACGCGCAGTCCTCGCTCAACCAGGCCCAGGCTCCTGCCGTTGAGAAAGCAGGTGGCGGGCCTGGTGAGCAGCGTCACCAGCTCGATCCGGTCCTCCCCGGCGAGATTTTTTTCCAGGCTCTTGATCCTGATGGACACAGGATGCTTCGGCCGGGCGTCGTGACGGTATTTTTTGAAGAAAACGATGGCCTCATCCTGCGCCACCTTCGCATCCTTCACTTTCCAGAGGCGCTTGAAATGTCTGAGCAGGAGGGATGGACCGAAGTTGTGACTCCTCTCCGGGGCGAGGTGATGGCCCTCGGGGAAATCATTCCAGCTCACGTAGTTGATCAGCTTCACGTCGTGGCGAATGGCCCTCTCCAGCAGCTGCCGCTGGACCCGGGAGAGCCGGGTCACGCGGTAGTGGCGTTCCAGGCCGCCTGTGCCGAGCTTGAGCGCCTCGGTGGTCGGCACGATGGCGTGATCCCCGCGTCCCTTGCGGTAGGTCTTGGAGGTGTAGTAGTCAGGATACACCGACTGCGTATAGAGACAGCCGCTCTCCCGGCAGCGCCTGGCCAGGTAGTCCCAGAAATCGAGGTTCTCCTCGCTCGCGGTCCAGCCCCAGACAGCCGGAAAGGTCTTCACGATGCTGTCGATGTAGGCGGGGTCGATGGAAGGCCGTCTCACCTGGTAGACGTAGTCGATCGGCACGCCGATCGCATTGGAGAGACGCTGGTAGGCCTTTCCCACCTTCGCTATCTCCTCCGGCTTGTGGGCGAGCCCCTGGATTCCGTCCGCCAGCCCGTCTCCAACCCAGAGATAGAACAGGAGGGAGCCCGAGGCGCCTCTGAGCCAGGCCGGGGAGTCTCTGGTGGCGTCCACCAGGCGCCTGATTGGAGGGCTCCAGAGCGCTATCTTCTGTTTCTCGGTGGTGGGACGCCCTGTCGAAGGGTGAGCGAGGCAGAGGCTGATTCGAAAGCCCTGGTAGCGGCGGTCGCTGAGCTCGATGAACTTGCCGATGATTTCATTGTAGCTCCTGGCCAGCTCGGGGGTGCTGTCCACCAGGGGGTAGTAAAATTGGAACCCATCGACGCCAAGCTGCCGGGCGGCGCGGATCTCAAAGTCGACGGCCTTCTCCAGGTCGGCGCTCTCAAGCTCGAGCGATGCCATCGGAACGGTCTGGTGCAGGCCTCCCAGCGCGGCGGTGCTGCCCCGGGGGTCGGCCAGCTCCGGATCGATCCAGCGGATCAGCTTTCCCTTTGTACGCGGGACCATGTCGGTCATGTAGTGGGCCATGACCAGCTTATCCGCTGAGGCCTCACCTGCGGCGGCAAGGGCCAGGGAAATTGAGACCGCGAAGATCAGCCGCTTCATTTCATGCCTCTTCTCCGACCGTCCGGATGGGAGCGGTGTCACACCGGCTACTTGCTGAGGGGTTCCTTGTCGACCGTGGTCTTCCTGTCGCCCTGCAGGGCCGCGATGCGTTTCCTGGCGGCCTCTACCGCCGCAGCATCGGCAAGAACGTTGATGCCCAGGCTCGCCTTGTAGGACTGGCCGCCTTTGAGTACGGGTACCCGCCCGCCTTTTCGTTCGATGCTGCGAAGCATCGGGTAGCTGGTTCCCGGCTCGATTCCGGTTACGTAGCCGTCATTGAGCGAGGTGGTGTTCTTCCACAGGGTGAAGTGGGGCAGCTCCCTGGTCGAGAAGGTCAGGGAGACTCCCCGGTCGCCCGCCTTGTTCTGGAGCATCGTCTCGGTCTGGTTGTTTTCATCTCCGTAGAGACTCATGAGGTAGACCTGCTCGGTGTAGCCGGCCTGCGGCGGCCCGTAGACATCCCAGCCCGAGAGGCCTCCCTCCGCGGCGCGGGCGTCCCTGGGGAATACCTTCTTGACCGGGGCGATGAACCGGGTGCCTTCATCCAGCAGCGGCTGGCCGAAGTTGCAGTGGTAGAGGTACTGCATCTCCTGGTCCTTGTCGGCGAGGTTGATGATCTCATCTTCGAAATGGATGGTCGAGGAGCCGGGCTCCGTCCATATTTCGCTGACCAGGCGGAGCTGGGTGCCGAACATCATCGTCTCGTCGATATAGCCTCGGATCCTGATCTTGCGCGATGGCGCGGGCTCGATGATGACCTCGCACCTGCTGGCCGGCAGGTAGCTGATCTTGCCGTGCAGGCCGAGGGTGACCTCGGTCGGGGCTCCGGTGTTGCTGGGGACGACATCGATCCCAGGCGCTCCGAAAGATGCCAGGCCGCAGCGGTTGAGCATCTCACCGAAGCCCTCGAGCCAGCCGAGTCCGCCGCGGGTGTCCAGATTCACGAAGCCCGGGTGGACGATCTCCTTCACCGGCGAGTTCCAGCCGAGCCGGAAGCCGTCTTTCGTGTGGGCGTCCCAGATGTTCATGCCGCGTGTCGGGACGATCCTGAAGCGCAGGACGCCGTTGTCCACGTCAACGACATCTACGTTTTCCTGGCGTCCACCGTGCAGGACGCTCTTGGAGATCTTCCATTCGTGGGGGGTCTCGAGATTCACCTTGCTGGAGCCTGTACTCCAGGTCTCGACGCGAATGTTTTCCCCGGAGTCGATCAGGGTCTTTTCAATGGCGTTTTTCGAGCCCATTTTTTTCGCTCCGGATTCAGGCAACTGGCAGGAAGACAGGAGCAGGGAGGCCATCAGCAGCGCGCATGCGGGAACCAGTTTTTTCATTACTTGTCACCTTGCAGTATTGGAGCCGGCTGGGAGTCGGCTATTTCTCGTTGGTTTACGGATGCCAGGCGGCCGCCGCGTTGTTTCAGGCAGGGAGTGTGAAATCCCAGTCAATTAAAACAGATCTATATCGTTTACTTCATAATAAGGGAGCGTATTTTATAGGCTTGCCGGG
>DODI01000630.1:4807-5049 GCA_003509045.1 Planctomycetota bacterium
ATGTCGAGCGATATTCTCAACGAAGATGCGGTACTCGAGATTCTTGGCACGGTCCAGGACCCGGACCTGAATCGTGACATTGTCAGCCTGGGTTTCATCAAGGACCTGGTCATTGATGGCGGGAAGGTCTCCTTCAAGGTCGAGCTGACCACACCTGCCTGCCCGGTAAAAGAGCAGCTGAAGATGGAGTGCTTTACCAAGGTCTCGGGGATTCCCGGGGTCGAGGAGGTCGATGTGGAGAT
>DODI01000096.1:0-9449 GCA_003509045.1 Planctomycetota bacterium
CCGCCTCGATCAAGGCGTTCAGGCTGGACCGCAAGACCGAGAAACCCGTCGGGACGCCAATGTCGGCGATCACCATCCCGGTGTTCTCCTTGGCGCCGGTATAGGCCATCCGAACGCGCGCATCGAGAAGCTCATCGACCTCGATCCCCTCGCTGTCGTAATCAACCGTGATCTCCATGTCCCTCGGAAGCGGCAGCTGCGTGTCTGGAACATTGAATTTGCTCGCCACCTGGAAGCCTACCGAGCCGTCTCCCGTTGCGCGCAAACGCAACGAACCGGCGCCCGGGGGCAACGAGAAGCTGTGCAATAGATCAAAGTTGTTCTCGTTGACTAAAAGGGTCTCGACCACATTGTCTCCATCGAAAACGCTGAGTGTCAGGGAGATGTCCCTGCGCACGGTCCGCGCGGCAACAAAAAGCGCCCGAATCGCCACCACCGTATCCTGCGTCGAGCCGCCGTAGCCTCCGATCGAATTTCTCTGGGTGGTCAGCCAGGAGATGGCGGCAGCCGCCTGGGGGCGGCCCGAAAGAAGCAAGGCAAGGGCCGCGTAGCCGGTCGTCTCAACCGGGTAGGGTTGCCAGTGAATGCCGGTTCCCTCGTTGATCGCGAGCTCGACGAGACGGTCCACCACACCGTCCGCCGCCTCCTCGTAACCAGCTACCGCCTGCAAGGCCACCGCGGCGATCGAGAGGGCGTAGGCATCGTTGTTGACCCGGGCTCGGTTGGCAGCCAGGTATCCCGCCGCTCGGTCAATTGCGCTCGAAACGCTCTCCGCCACCGTAGTGCCCTCAGCGTAATCGGCCAGGGCACGAGTGACGTAGGCCGCCATTGAGTAGGCGTTCTCGAGGCCTCCATCCATTTCCCGGTGGATCAGGAAATCGTCCGTCTGGAAGGAGCCGTTCTCGTTCTGCCGAGAGACCAGCATCGCGGCGCAGCGGGCAAGCACCGCCTCGTCGATGTCGCGGACCTCCCGGGCGCCGGCGAAGGTCGAGAGAACAAAGGCGCTCAGCCACAGGCTGCCCTGGGGGCCCCCGAAGGCCGCGAAGCCGCCATCGTCGCTCTGGTAGGTCAGCTCCCTCTGGTAGCCCGTGTTGACAAAGAATTCCGCCTGGATGCGGATCTCGGGGCTCAGCTCGCCCACCTCGCGCAGGTATTTCAGAATCTCTATATCGGGAGCCAGAAAGATCATGTTCTGCTCGCCGCAGCCATAGGGCATCTGCAGAAGATCCGCGATGTTGTTCATGGTCTGGGCAACCGGGCTCGGGGTGATGTTCAGGTAGGCCCGTTCGGAGCCGATGATCACGTCACGCGGGAAGGACGGCTCGAGGGAGAGGGTCTGCCCGGCCTCGATCACGCCGTTGAAGACCCGCTCCGCGGGCGTCCCCTCGGCGACGACCTTGATGGACTTGCGCACGGCATCGACGCGCTTGGAGCTGGAGGC
Source organism: Planctomycetota bacterium (assembly GCA_003509045.1). GTDB lineage: Bacteria > Planctomycetota > UBA8108 > UBA8108 > UBA8108 > UBA8108. Next base: position 1,442 of record DODI01000096.1, read on the forward strand.
CGTAATCTGAATTTCGTATTCGCCAACCTCGACCGGCCGAATCGGAAAATAGACCGCCGTAGCGGAGCCGGCCGGCACCGTCACCGTCGCGCCAGGGCTGCCAAGCAGCTCGAACCACCCTCCATCACCGAAGCTGAGGGTGACCTCCTGGGCGCTGTCGAGGTAGTTGAAGACATCCACCTTGACCGGGAACTCCTCCCCTCGCGTCACATCGTAGGGAAGGGATGGGTTGACAAAGAAATCCTGGAAGGCCGTCAGCTCCGCCTCGCCGAAGCCGATACCGCCGGGCGAGGTGGCGACCGCCGAGAGCTTCCAGCCGGTGATGTTGTCGGGCGCCTCAAGCTCGACAGTAACCCGGCCATTCTCATCCGTGAGCAGCATCGGCTCCCAGACCCAGGTCTCGGGGAAATACTGGCGGACACGGACCGCCTCGCTTCCGGCTCCGCCGGCAGCCGCGGGCTCCCCGGCCAGATCGCCATCCTGCGGCGGGGCGGGAAAGGGGCCGAAATCGTCCACCGCCTCCTCCCACCTGTTTCCGCGCTCAAAGTTCTGTCCCCTGCGCACCGAGATGTTGTCGCTCGCCGCGACGCCCAGCCCAACGCTCTCGATAATGTCCAGCGCCCCTATGCTCGGGGATCTCTGGGGGCCGCCCCATTCCAGGCCGGGCCCTCCCGGACCGCCGCCGGGTCCGCCTTCTTCCTCGTGAAGCTCAGCGCGCGGCTCGAGAAAGCGGCTCTCGAGCTCGGCAAAAACCTGAGCCAGGTGCAGCCGGCTCTTGCCGAGAGCCAGGACTGACTGATCGACGACGGCCAGGCCTATCAGGGCCCGGCCTGGCTCACCCGTCTCGATGGTAACGCTCACCGCGTCCCCCGGCTCGACCTGCTCCCGGTCAAAGCTTGCCTGGACCTGGAGGCTGGAGGCCGGGTGGACCTCGATCACAACGCTGTCGGCCGCCACCTCGTTCGTTCTCCCAAGGGAGTAGGCAACGACCTTGGCCTTCGGCGCCATCTCGGGAGTCACGGTGAAGCTGAAGCTGGCCTCTTCGGTATAGCTCGAAAGAACCGTGCGGCCGCCGCTGTAGACTTCGTAATAGACCGTCGCAGCCTCAGTCGCCAGCGCTGAGAAGGTCACCCTCTGGCCTGGATCGGCGGGTCCATCGGAGTCGGTGCGGGAAATCGAAAGGTAGTTCGCGGTATCAGAATAGGATGCGGAGATTCGGCGCGAGGCACTCGTGCGGTAGCCATCGAAGACCGTCGCCGCCGTCACCTCGACGTTGAAGGTGTCAGCCGGGGGCGTAAAACGCAGCTCGGCCCGGCCTTCGACGACCTCGACGCGGCGTTCGACCCGCTCGATCGCGGAACCGCGGAAATCTTCGAATGTCAGCGAGGTGTCAACGGTCGCTGCGACCGGCGCCCCATCGGGAGTTCTCACGGCCAGAACAACCTCGGCGGGCATTCCGGGCTTCACGGTGTCCGCCCGGGGAACCAGGCTCAATACGACCGGGGCCTCGACCACGGCCAGGACCTCGCTGATGGACTCCGTGTGACCGGTCGAGTCGACAACATCTATATCGAGAGTGATCGATCCCTGGCCGCCGCCCTCCGGGGTGCCGGCGACAAAGTCAACCGGCGGCAGGATGAAGCTCAGGGCCCCATCGACAAGCTCTCCCTCGATGACGGCATACTCCTGCCATTCACCCACATACCTGCGGGCGACGATGTAGCAGGTGCCCTCGACGCCTCGCCCGAAGAAGTAGCGGGCATCGACCGTTCCCTGGACCTCCTGGTCAACGAGTGTCCAGTCGCGCTCGAACTCGAGCCCGAGGTTGAAGCGCGGCAGGGTATACTCCTCCACCCTCACATCCCGGATGCTCTCCACCTCCTCGCTCCTGGCCTTCACCTTCCAGATTCCGAAATTGACCTCGCTGGCCAGCTGAAGAGAAAACGGAGCGGCACCGAATTCGTCGGCCTGCAGAGTGCGCCTGTCAATCCGGATTCCCTTGGCATCGTGAAAGCTCACCTCCACCTCGCCGGCCACCGGACGCATAGCGTTATTGACCAGCACGACCCGGCCCTTGATAACCTGGGACGGCTTGTAGATCGGCTTGTCCGTCTCGATCAGGATCGCGGGAGCTCGCGAGACCATGGTCTCCAGCGTCAGCGCATCTTCTATCCGGCTCACCTGGGCCTCGAAGCGGTAGCCTCCGCTGGCCGTGTCCGGAACCTCGAAGGGGACGTGAACACGCCCCTCGGCCCCTGTCATCCCATTGAAAAGCTGCGCCACAATCCGCTCTCCATCGAGGAGCCTGACGATGGCCCGCCTGGATACGGGATCGCGTGTCTGGGCGTTGAAGGTCGTCAGGGTCAGTGCCGAACGTCCGCCGGAGTGAATCTCCTTGGGCGCCATGAGTACCGCCGCATCTTCAGCCGAGACCCCCCGGAAGACTCCCAGGCTCAGAAAAAAGGCGGCGATTGCCGTGAGCTGAAAAACCGTTCGCTTAGTCATTTTGTCTACTCCTTTTGCCGGAAGCCGATGATTCGCCCCAGCTTTCTTTCGTTTAACTGCCCCGATTCGGGAGGCCCGCATGGCACCTCTGCATCCTGTCGTCGCAGCCCAGGCTGCGAGCCCTCATAAATACTAATCCTCACCAGTGACCGCCGTAAAGAAAAAGTCCTGAGGGGGGCGGACTTGAGGGGTTTCGCTCCTCAGGCTAAACTGTCTCCCTGATCTTTTCCACGAACCAGGCCTGCGAACGCGACCATGAACGAAACCATCGAGCTGATAGAGCGCCTCAAGGCCATCCTCCAGGAAGGGGGAGAGCCGGCCGGCCGCCTGCAGGCGGCCGTTGAAGAGATTGCCGGAGAATTCGAAGCTCTCTCCTGCACCTTTCATCGGGCGATCGAAGATCATAGCTTTCTCGAGCTGATCGCGCAGACCGGCCTGCCTCCGCATGTCGCCGAGCGGGCTGTTCGAATACCCTTTGGCAAAGGGATGGCCGGCATCTGCGCCGAACGTCGTGAACCCGTGACCATGTGCAACCTGCAGACGGACGACTCCGGGGTCGCCCGGCCCGCCGCACGCGACACGAAAATCGAGGGGGCCGTGGTTGTCCCGCTGCTCATCGGCGGTGAGGTTGCCGCCACGATCGGCATCGGCAAGAGCCGCGAATACGACTATTCCGAGGGCGAACTGGACGCGCTTGAACAATGCGCGGCCGCCTTGATGTCCTCGCTCTAGCCCCGGGAGCAGGCGCCTGGATCCGACACCTGGGTCAGGGCCTTCGGCGAAGCCGCCAGGCGCCCCGGCCCGCGGCCCGCTCAACGGTCATCATCATATGGTCGATGACCCTCCTGTCGACCCCCGCGCGGTGAAGGTCCAGGACATCCTGGCTATCCATGACATAGACAGTGCGAGATCGCTCAATCTCCTGGATGATCCCGTCGGAAGACCTGCCCGCACGCGACAAGGCGATAATCTCTCTGGTTTCGAGTGGGTCGAGTATGTATTGCCTTCGATGGCAGCCGCTCACCCCCGCCAGCAGGATGAGTAAAAGCAGGGCTGTTTTCATTGCTCTTCGCCTCAGAGGCCTTCGCCTGTTCACCGCGTGCGGGACTCACCCGGCACGAGCCGAAACCAGAATCGCACAGGAACTGGACACCCGGGTACCGTTTTTAAGCGGAAAACGGACACCCCGCCAACTCCGGGACAACCGCGACAGCATCGATGCCGACCGGCGGGACAAACACAACCTTTTAGTTTTCCGTCATTTACGGCCGATGGAAGGGGCCGTTCGCTCCCATCTCGCCATTTTTCGAGCGTTTGGGCACGGCGCTTTCTATATGGCCTTGTGTAAACAAAGAAACAACCAGCGAGGCCACTGACCGAAAAAAAATCTGAACCAAACAATTCGAAAGGCCGGGTGCGCGCCGCCGCAGCCACAAGCTGCGGCCCCGATAACCTGCGCGACCTTGTCGCGGTTCCCCGACCGCAACATTAACCCGATCCGTCGGCCTCCCCTTGCCGGCTGAATCTACCCCCTTCTATTCGCGACGGAGCACTCCCCCGACCCGTCCGACTAAACCCGACACGCGGCCCGGCCTTTCAGCTTTCTCCTCCCCCCTCCGCCTCCCTCAAGCTCCTCCACTCTCCTTCGGCCCCTTGCCGAGCTTACGATGCAGGCGCCGAACCTTGAACAGATCGAGCGCCATTTGCAACGGACTGAACAGCCCCAGGCGGCTGTCACCCGCCTCGTGCCATTCAACGGGAACCTCGACAATCGAATAGCCCAGGCGACGGGCGAGATAGAGTACCTCAACATCAAATGCCCAGCCCTCCAGGCGCTGGAGAGCCAGCACCTCGCGCGCCGCCTTCGAGCGGAACATCTTGAAGCCGCATTGGGTGTCGTGGATGCCCTTGAGCACCAGGACATGGACCAGGGTCCTCCAGCCCCAGGCCATGAGCTTGCGCGGCCAGCTCCGCCTGACCTGTTTCTCTCCATCGAAACGCCTGCTCCCAATCGCCACATCGGCCCCGCCATCAAGCGCATCCAGAAGCGCCAGGGCCTCCTCGATAGGAGTAGACAGGTCGACATCGCTGAAGAGAACGGTGTCGAGCGCGGCCTCCAGCATGCCCCGCTTGACCGTCTCTCCCTTGCCCCGGTTGACCTCGTTGCGAAAATAGCGAACATCAGCGAACTCCCGCACCACCGCCTCGGTATCATCCGCCGAACCATCATCGACGACGATCAGCTCGTAGCGGTCAAGCTTCTCCCTGCAGAAACGGGAGACACGGGCAAGCGTGTCTGGCAGACGCTCCGCCTCGTTGTAAGAGGGAAATACTATCGAGAGCTCTCGCACGAATGCTTCCTTTCAAATGCGCTGTCCGGCCGGCCTGGACCCTCAGGTCCGGGGGCATCATAACCGCAGACGCGACGGAACACAGGCAGAGAACCTCGCCTATTAAGAGACGATGGCCGCGGCCCTCTTTATTCAATCCTCCGGCAAAGAACGCCGCCGGGACTTGATGTCCGAACGCTTCTTTTTGTGCTTCAGTCGACGTTCGTTCGAGGCCTTCGTCTTCCGGGTAGGGACTCGCCGCCGCGGCCGTTTCGCGGCCTTCTCGAGTAGCCCCTCCAGCTTCTCGATACAGTCCTCGATATTGCGCCCCTGGCTGCGAAAGCGGGAAGACACCACGATGAACTCCCCCTCGCGATTGAGGCGCCTGGGATGAAGGACCGCCAGCCGGACACGTGTCGCCGGAGCGATCCAGGCTGCGCTCTCAAGGTGAAAGCGCACATCTACCCGGGTCGCGACCTTGTTGACGTTCTGCCCGCCCGGGCCGCTTGAACGCGAAAAGCTGATCTCCAATTCTTCGCGGGGAATCTTCATGAGCTCAGTCAAGCTGTGGATAGATGTTGCCGCGAACGATGGTGTGGCTGACCCGCCCGGGAAACGTGACTCCCTCGAAAGGAGACCAGCCGGCTCGGCTCTTGATTCCAGAGCGGCGCACCGTAAAACTCTCTTTCTTCAGAACCGTCAGCGACCCGACGAAGCCCGGCTCAACCCGTCCGTACCGATGAGGGAGGTATCGACCCAGAAAGCGGCCCGGCACCTCGCAACAGGCACGCTGGATCGTCTGCAGATCGAAGCCCTCCTCGAGCAGCCAGAAGAGGAAGGCGCCAAACGTGTCGAGCTGCGTTACGCCTGAGATGCCGCGATCTTTTTCTTCCAGGGTATGCGGAGCGTGGTCGGTGGCGAGGCACTCGATATCTCCTGAGCGCAGACCCTCGATCAGGGCGATCCGGTCGAGCCGGGTGCGGATGGGCGGATTGCACTGCAGGTAGGAAGGGGCCGAGAAGGTCTGGGCGTTATCCTGGTCGTAGTAGAGGTGGTGCGGAGTGACCTCGGTCGTGACGCGGACCCCCCGCTTCCTGGCATCGCAAATCAGCTCGAGACCTGCCGCGGTCGAGAGGTGACAGATATGAGGTCTGATCCCGTAGTCTTCACCCATCCTGAGAATAAGCTCGATCGCCTCCACCTCCGCCTCCGGCGGGCGGCGCAGGAAATGCGTTTCGGCGTCTTTATTGTCTTCAAGAATGATGGGGTCTTCCGCGTGAAAAGCGACGAATTGACCCTGGTACCTCGACAGCGTCTCCCTGAGCACCTCCTCGTTCCTGAAAAAGAGGTGGCCGATGCTCGGGCCCATGTAGGTTTTATAAGGCACCTCAAAAGAAAGCGGCCCGGTTCCCGGCCCGACGCCCGCATAGAGCAGGATGTCCACCAGGCTGCCTGCGGTCAGGCCCTTCTTCTTCCGGTAGCTTTCATCATCTACCGGTGCCTCGGGGTTGTTGGGCATATCGACAATCGCCACGACGCCTCCGTTGACCGCCGCCTCGCCAGCCGTCTGGAAGGATTCCTTGTAGACTTCCTCGCCGGAGGGATCTTCCCGGGCATGCACATGCTGGTCGATGATGCCGGCCAGGATGATGTGCTCATCATCGAGTACAAGGTCTCCCGTCCCGCGCGCTTCGCCGGTCTCGACGATCAGCCCGGTTGCGACGTCGATCTCGACCCGCCCCCGCGCCAACTCCCCCGCGCCATCTGCGGGAACCAGGCTCCCCTCTACGATCACTAGATTGCTGGACTTGGTAATCATGCAAACTCCGCTCCTTGTCGGACCCGGAGCCTAACAGGGTCCCCGGCTGAAGTCTACATGTCCAGGCCGAGGGGCCGGATAAACGGTTTGCAGTCTTTGAAGCTCTAGCTATATTACCGTTTGCCGCAAGGGCGACGGACACGCCGCTTTACCGTCCGAAACGCCTCGGCCCGACCAACCCGATGACGGGTGCCGCGGATCACGCCGCAAGGACGGTGGATGCGGCAGGGGCAGCCCTGCCGGCCGGCCTTGCCCGCGCGTGATGCTTTCTCTCGAACAAATAACCCCCCAGGAAAGGATTCCCGTGAACACCGAACCGGAAATCGACAAAGAAGAAGAACCTTCGCCCGTCGATGAAGAAGAAATCGAGAACGAGACGGATGCTGAAAACGAAGGCGCCAAGCCTGCAGCCGAGGGCGGCGCTGAAGAGGCGGCCGACCAGGAGGCTTCGGACGATGGCGGCGACGAGAACGCCGACGCCGAAGAGCTCAGCGCCGCGGAAGGCGATGATGACGACGACTCGCTAGGCGCCACCTGCACGATCGAAGACGCCGGGCCCTGTAAGAAGGTGGTGAAGGCGACCGTTCCGGTGGAAAAGGTCAAAAAGATCCTCTCTCACAATTACGAAGAGCTCGCCTCCACGGTAAGTCTGCCGGGCTTCCGGCGCGGGCGCGTACCGCGTCGGCTCCTTGAAAAGCGATTTGGTGAAGATCTCGAAAAAGATGTCAAGGAGACCCTCCTTGCCGAATCGTTCGACGAGCTGCTCGAAGACAAAGACCTGAAGGTGCTGGGAAGCCCGAGCTTCGACAAGATCGAGTTCAGCCCCGAAAGCGACTTTACCTACGAGGCGGAGCTCCAGGTCTATCCCGAATTTGACCTGCCCAAATACAAGGGCATCGAGGTAGAGAGTGTCACGTCGGAGATCGAAGAGGGGCGCTTCGATGAAGAACTCGAGAAGCTTCTCAAGAGCCGCGCGGAGATGGTTGAGATTGAGCCTTCCAAGGCCGGGGCCGATGACCAGTTCATTGGCAGCTACGAGCTCGTCGAGGAAGGCCGGGTGCTGAAGAGCGTTGACCAGGCCGGCTTCGTACCTGCCAGCGGCAACCTCGAAGCTTTCGCGATCGAAGAGCTCGAGAAGCTCGTGGAGGGCTGGGACCGTTCAAAAGCCGGCACCAACGATGGCACCCCGCTCGAGACAGAGGTCACCGTTCCCGCGCATTACCCCGACGAGGTTCTTCGAGGGCGGGAGGTGCTCTTGCGCTTTGTTCTCGAAAAGACCCAGACCGCCGAGCTGCCCGAGCTCGATGACGACTTCGCCAAGAGCCTGGGCGCCGAGAGCGCCGAAGACATCAAG
>DODI01000061.1:0-6186 GCA_003509045.1 Planctomycetota bacterium
TCATCAAAGAGCAGCTTCAGGCCCTCGTTCATCACATCGGGTACAAAGGATCCCTCCGCCCTCGCGCCAGGCACCCCTGGCTGAACGATCGCCTCACCGGGCAGCGGCAAGCCCACGGAGCCAATGGCGTGGCCGCCGCCGAACTGGGCGGAATCGATACCGAGATCGGTGAGCTTGTTCGCCTCGAGCTCGATCAGCTGCACCTCGATCATAATCCTTCGAGCCGGCACATCGATGGTCTCGACAAACGCCTTGATCTTCGCGAGATCTTCAGTGGTACCGACCGTCATCATCCCCCCGCGCATCTCCGTAGATGAGCTCTTATCGAAGGTCATCACCAACGATCCAGTGTTGCTGTTGCCCCCATAGCCTGTGGGCATTGAGACCGCGTCCTTGCTCGGCATGTCATAAACAAATGGGATCTGCGGAGCCACGGACAAGGGCGAATTGGCGATACCGCCCCCCTTCTCTACATACATCTCGGTCGTGCGTGACAAGGTCCTCTGCTTGGTCCCTTCCTTCCAGGTCAGAGCGTCGCTTGATGAAGTAAGCTGCCAGACATTGCAGATGCCCGACATCAACAGGGCGTCCATCGCCAGACGAGCGTCAACATACTTCGGCCGCAGAACCTCGCGCTTGATGTCCAGGTCGAGCTGGTCGTAGCGATCAAGCATGTCCACAATCTTGAGCGTGAGAGGGTCGGTGGGCGCATCGGTTTCCCCGAAAATCACCAGGGAGTGCTTCTTCCCCTCCACCTTGCTCAGGTGCCCCTTCTGGATCCAGTCCGGCTTGACTCTCTCGACAAAGCTGATCGCCTCGGTGGAGCCCTTGTGAAAGAGCGTCTTGAAGGTGATATAGCCCTGGGGACGGGGAGCGGGCTCAGCCTTCGCAGGAGCAGGCTCGGGCTTGGACGCGGGCTCAGCCTTCGCAGGGACCGGCGCGGGTTTGGGCGCGGGCTCGCCGCCGCGGAGAACCGGCTCTTCCTTCCGTTCCCCTGCCGCCGGGGCCGGCTCGGAAACGGAAGGCTCCTTCTTCTCCTCGGGTGAAACTCCTGCCTCCGCCGCGCTCTCGGGATCTGAAGAAACCTTCCCGCGCGCGGCCTTCATCCGGTTCAACGCAGCCAGGACATCCGTGTTGATCTCCGGGATCTCTACCTCGTTCCCAGCCGGGGACACTGGCCCGAGAGACTCGACAACCGGCACCGGCACCTTGACCTCCTCGGAAGCTTCCTTCGCCGCAGACTGGCTCTCGCCAGGGTCGCTCTTTTCTTTCCGCGGCAGCGAGACGGCAGGCTTGCCGGGTAAAACAGCCGGGCGATGAAGATTCAGCTCATCCAGAAGCGCCAGGGCGCGGCTGTCCTCCAGCGGCGAGTCAACCTTACTGAAGATTTCCGACCCGGTTTCGGTGGGAACATCAGCGACCTCAGCGACCGGCGGGGCGGCAGGAGCGGGCTCTGGAGCCTCCTCCTTCTCGATCGCTGGCGGAGGAGCCGGAGCTTGCTCGACAATCGGCCCGTCCTCAATGGAAGGCGGCGGCTCCCCCTCCCCTTTACCGATTTCGACAACAGCTCCCTGCTCAATGGAAGCTTCCCCAGCAACCGGATTTTCGGATGACCGCGGGAGCGCGGCGCCCTCTTCGGTTCCGGCGATTTCATCTTTCTGCGTTCCGGCCGGAGGCTCGGTGGTTTTGCAGCTGACTACGATTCCGCCCGCTATCGCGCAAAGCAGAAAAAACGCTCCGAACCAACCTGGAAGATTCGTTCCTCTGGTGTCCATTCTCAACTCCTTGGTTCTCTTCACTTTCATATTCCTTTCACCCGCAGGCAGCCTTCAAGCACATGATCAACGGTCTCCGACGAATACGAAGGCCGCCCACTGACGCGGGTGACTGTATTTTCCCTTCAACATCGCGAGTTTCGCCTGTCGCAATGCATCGACGCGATCCCTGCCGCGGCGAATCCAATGATCGTAAAACAAGCTCATCAACTCAGCAGTTGCCGCATCCTCCACCTTCCAGAGGCTCACCAGCAGGGCCCCGGCTCCGCAATGCAGAAAAGCTGTAGCAAGCCCGACTGGATCATCTCCTCCCTGGATTTCATTTCGGCCCGTCTCGCAGCCGGAGAGAGTCACCAGCCGGTTTCCCTTCAGATCCATCGCGTAGATTTCCCATGCCTTCAACCTGCCATCACACGAGCTGGCCTTCGCGCCCTCCCCGCCCGGAGCGAGAAACAGGGTCGACTCCCATGGCCTGGCGGGATAGAACTCGCCATGACAGGCAAAATGAATAACATCCTGTCCCCTCGACAGCGCCGCAATGACGCTCTCCCTGGCCTGGATGCCGCTCAACACGACACTCTCACGGAAGGCTGGAGAAAAAGCTGCGACCTCCTTGCGGGCGTGTACCAGGCTCACCTTATTCGGCTTTCCGTCCCGGTCGTAATCGGTGTCCGGATCAGCAAGAGCGAGCAGCTTGAGCGGCTTCCTCCCAACGCTGGGACCCCCGGCTCCGCCTCGCACCGAGTTCAAACGAAGATACCTCAGCAGGCTCGCGCTCTGGAGATACGAGATCGCCCATCTCTCAACCTGGAAACCCTCCGGCCCCGCAAGAGTTTCAAACGGCAGCCTGTGAAGAACTCCATGGGGAATGATCAGGACGCGTGATTTCTTCACCCGCGCCGCGATGGGAGAGAGGAGCTCCTTGTAGAGCCGGCTGGAGAGAACCTGGTCCGCGGCAGAACCGGCAAGATAACGCCGAATGGTATCCGCCAGCTTGAGAGGACTGACCTTCAACTCGACCACGGTCACCTTCCCATCCTGGACCAGGAAGACCGCCAGGGAATCGCCCAGCGAGAAGTATTCCAGCAAGGCTGTATCCGCCGGCAATTCCGCTATGATCTCGGCCGCCGTAGCGGGCGCTCCATCTACCAGCATCCCGAGCAGAGGCTGCTTGAGCGCCGCGTGCTGAAGCCTTTGCTTTACTGCCGCCAGACGCTCGCGCAGGGCGTTGAAATCTTCACGCGCCCCCCTGACCCCGAGCAGGCTCATCGCTCCACCCCCCCCAGCAAGGTTTGCCCTGCCGTTGAGTGAAACATACTGGCGATAGAGCCTGCTGCCGTTGGGTTCAGCCAGCGTGACGAACCTCCAGCCCATGGACTCGACCAGGGCGCGAGCTCGTGAACGCTCCGCGAACTCCAGGGCGCGGACCGCTCGTCCTCCGCTCATTTCACGACGAACGAGATAGCGGTACATATCCAGCTTGTCGGTCATGTAGCCTGTCTTCGACTCCACGTCCAGGATCCTCGCACGGTAGGATTCCACAATCCGAACCGCCTCGCCCAGGTTCTTTTCAGCTTCGCCTCTTCGCCCCATCTTCTCGGCGATGCGGGCGAGGTACCAGTGGCATCTCCACTGGGTCTCAAACTGCCCGGAATCAACCGCCCTGTCGAGCGCCCACCGGGTAAACTTCTCCGCGCTTTCATAAGATCCTGACTCGAGGTAAAGCTCCCCGAGATTGGATCCGGCGATAGCCGAAAGCCTGGTATTCCCAGCCTCTCCGGCGCGCCGCATGGCATCGTCCTGCAGGCTGATCGCCTGGCGATACCTGTCGGTCTTTTCTTTGCCGCCAAGAGCCCGGGCCTGCTTGCGCAGGATGTTGGCCTGGTAGATCGAGTTGGTCAGCTCCAGCTCCAGCTTCCCCGGCAGCTTTCTCGCCGCATCGGCGTCCAGCTCACGATCCACGGCCAGGAAGACCCTCAGAGCCTGGGACAGACGTTCCGGCTCACTTCTTCCCCGCTCATACAGCGCCGCTCCCATCAGTATGCGCGCCCTGATCCTGACCTCGAGGGAAGCAGCGGGGCTTCTCACCAGCCCCCGGGCCCGCTCACCCGCGGCAACCGGTTTTCCCAGCGCCATGAGCACCGCGGCCTCGTTCAGGTCAAGGCGCGCGACAAAGGCCACTGCCCCGGCGGCGACAGCCAGCGCGCGGGCACGCTTCAGCGAATGGAGCGCCCCCTCAAAATCACCCAGCAGTTCGCAGGCCATACCCGCCCGGGAAGTGACCGCGGCCTCCAGCCAGGGATAACCAATCCCGGCGAGATCAACTTCAAGCAGCTCCCCGGCCAACGCATATTCTCCCAGTTCGAGAGCGGACAGGGAGGCGATAAAGGCCAGGAGAGCCCTATCCCTCTTTCGCAATTCGCAGGAGGCGAGCAGGCGAACCAACCCGCTGGCGACCAGGGTCAGCTCAGCGCGCGAGCCGACCGAGAGCCCGGCAAAACGGGAACGCGGCCTTGGCGCCTGCTCCGCCTTGCCCCCCAGGGCGGTAATCTGCTCCCTGATGGCGAGGAGCCTGTCGCTGTAGCCAAGAAACTTCGCAGCCCGGGCCAGCAGACCGAGGGTACGAAGGCGGGTGTCCCGGTCTGCCTTTTCAAGAAGGCCCTGATGGAGATTCGAATAATTCCACGCCCCCTTGAAATCACGCAGCATGAATCGGAGCCTGATCGCGGCGGCGGCTCCTTCGGGGGAAGGCCGCGAGCTCGCCTCGATGGCCGCGAGGGCTTTTCGAAAACGCTCATCCGCCCGCTGCTGGATGCTGTCACCGTGAATACCGTGCAGTACCGCCAGGGCCTCGTAGACCAGTGGGAGATCCCGGGCCTCGGCATTGTGCTGGAGAGGATAACGCTGGCGAACGAGTGAGAGGATCCTGATGATCTCTCCCAACTCCTTCCCATCGATCTTCCGCCCGGCCCTGGTAACCAGAACAGGAACCCTCAGAGGGTCGTCGCCACCCTTAGCCAGTACGCTGAATTCATTCGAATCCAGCATACTGACCGCCAGATTAAGACGACGAGCCCTCGAGGTCTGCTTCAAGCTCGGCTCTGCGAGTTTTACAGCCAGACTCTCTATCTCTGACCAGCAGTCGTAAGCTTTGCCATAAGCCTCAGTTGCCCCCCGCATTATGGAAACACCCTCGCGCTCGAACCCCTGCCAGGGGGAGGCTTGCGCGACGACGCACCAACAGCAAACAGTGCAGGTGATGCACTGTAAGAAACAACAAAGCTTTCTCCTCAGCGATGATCGTGGCCCTATCAAGGACTCCTCCAACCAATTGAGCCACCGCGGCAAAAAAGACTGCTACACTCTATATTTTTTCGGAATAAATGAGCCGATAACTTGAATAGAAACAGGTAAATCCCGAAATCTGTCGGGTGCTGGAGCCTATCCTGGCTGAATAATGCCTAAGGCTCGACGGGAACAAATATGCAACCACTGTTCCATCTCGCAATTATTATACCTAACCCGTTTGATTGACTGAAGATAGAGCGATAAGAGCAGGAGCGGCATCGGCCGGTTACCTGTCAGATATCCTGACATCCAGCACTATTCATTTAATGACTGCTTCTTTCATAGGTTGGCGAAAAAGCACATAATCAGGTTTATGACTCAAAATTCGAGCAATCCGAAGCAACGGGAAGAACCGAAAAACCGACTGCCTGCCGAAGCTTTCGAAGCTCTCGAAAAGCTCTATCGGCGTGTAGACAAAGAGATCAGCGAGAGCGGTGTCGAGTGCTGGCTACGCGGAGATTGCTGTGATTTTGAGAAAGTAGACCACACCCTCTTCGCCTCCAGCCTGGAGCTTGAATACGTCAGGGAAAAACATCCCGAGACCTTTCCCCCCAACAATGCACTCTGCCCCTTCTGGGAAGATGGCCGCTGCGTAGAGCGGGAGAGGAGGCCGCTCGGCTGCCGTACCTATTTTTGCGATGGAAACTTCGCGGAGCAGTTGCAGGCAATCTACGAGAACTACCACGCTGAGATCAGGGAGTTGGCGAAACGATACGACATTCCCTACAGTTACAAACCCTTTGTTCTTGCCCTTCGGACCTAACGTGACCAGAACTGAATTGAACGCGTGTCTTCCGGATCGAACATCTCCCTCAAGCGAGAGTGCCGGAAGACCTTCCCTGGAGAAGAACTCTTGATCGGCCGGGGAAGAAACCTCTCAGAGGAAAGAAACCACCTCACGCTGGTGGTCAAGACAGGAGAGCCCCAGCGCCTCGACAGCTTTCTTGTCAGCAACCTCGCCTGGAAATCGCGCAGCCGTCTCCAGGGTCTCATCAAGGATGGCAGGGTGACTGTAAACGGTGAAAAGACCAAGGCCAGTCGGCGCGTGCATTTTGACGATGTG
>DODI01000151.1:0-6626 GCA_003509045.1 Planctomycetota bacterium
TTGATGAGGATGCCCTTGCTGCGCTTGTTGACCAGCTTGCCGATGAGCTCCGGGTCGTAGCGGAAACCGGTACTCGCCGGGACCTCGTAGCCGGTCGGCTTGCCGTGGAAGGTGAGAACGAAATTGTCGTAGCAGGCATAGCCCGGGTTGGGTAGTAGGATCTCATCTCCGGGCTCCAGCAGCAGCGCCATGAGCAGCACCAGGGCTCCCGATGTACCGCCGGTGACCAGCACTCTCCCGGGATCAATGTTGACCTCGTAGCGCCGTTTGTAATAGGACGCGATCTCCTCGCGCAGGTCGTACCTTCCCAGGCTGTGGGTGTAGTGGGTGTGGCCGCCCTCGACGGCCTTGCTGATCGCCCGGTCGACGCAGGCCGGTACGCTGAAGTCAGGCTCGCCGACCTCCAGGTGAACGACATTGATTCCCTGGCGCTCGAGCTCCTGGGAGCGCTCAAAGATCTCCATGGCGAGGAAGGGCTGAACCTGCCGCGCTGAAGTCGAGATTCTGGGGTCATCGGGGTTCATGTTCAGCCTTTCGTTTGCTCGTGCCGTCCTTTCCGGGATGAGTCGCATTCGGCGTCAGTGTGTAAGCTTGATGGAAAATCTCCTCGTGTCCATTAAAAGATCACTTCCACCCCGGTCGGCAAGGGGGTACTTTCAGCCCCTTGTGGAAAATATTTTGAGGATACAATTGGTCTCATGGCAGAGATTGTTCACGGCCGCTACCAACTATTGAGAAAGCTCGGGTCTGGCGGGACCGGAGAGGTCTACAAGGCGCTCGATCTGCGGCTGAAGCGGAATGTGGCGATCAAGAGGGTGTTGCCTGAAAAGCGAGGTAAAAAGCGGGTTCTGGAGCGTTTGCAGAAAGAGGCCGAGTACCTGGCGATGGTAGAGCATACGAATGTCGTACTCGTGCATGACATCGTCGATTCCCGCGACACCTTTTCGATCATCATGGAGCTGGTGAACGGGGTTCCTTTTATCAGGACCTTCAGAAAGCGCCCGATGCCGGAGCTGCAGTACCTCGGCTATTTTCGCCAGATCCTGGCCGCCCTCCGGGCGGTTCACGGGGTTGGTCTGATTCACCGGGATGTCAATCCGCGCAATATCCTCGTTACCCGTGAGGGGGTTGCCAAGCTGACCGACTTCGGGCTGAGCGGGCTGGCCAAGGACACAGATCATCGTATGGGGGGAACGCTGGCATACATGCCGCCCGAGGCGATGCGGAAAAATTCGCGCCTTGGTTTCGGCCTGGATTTATATTCCCTCGGCTTCCTGTCCTACCAGGCCGTCCTGAGCTTGCAGGGCTTCAAGAAGCTCTACGGGGCCAAGCGTCCAAGGGACTGGATTCGCTGGGTTCTCTCCTCTGAGCCGTTCAAGACCCTGAAGGAGCTCCGCGTTCCGGTCTCCGATGGCTTCTCGACCCTGATCAGCAGGATGCTCGAGAAAGATCCAAAGGTGCGCTACCAGAAGGTCGCCCAGGTACAGAAGGATCTCGACATCCATCTCAAGCAGATCGGCTATCCCACCCTGGGTCCCTGATTCGGCCTGTCCTTGTCGATGGAATCAAGCGGGGCTCCCCAGATCCGGGTCGCCACCAGGGTGCCGGCGCATGCGACGAGGATGCCACCAAGGATATCGATGAAGACATGCTGCCCGGTGGTGATGGTTGAGATGGCGATCAGGACGGCCCAGGGAAGGAGCCAGTAGCGCCGCGGGCTTCTCCAGTGCGCGAGGGTGACCAGCATGCAGTTGGTGATGTGGAGCGAGGGAAAGCAGGTGTAGGGGTTGTCGGCGGAATGCATCAGCTGATATTGCCAGGCCACCAGCGGGGTCATGGTGCCGGGGTCTACAGTCTCCCGGATCGCCTCGATCGTGGTCGGCCACAGGGCGAAGAGGGTAAAGTTGATGATGTAGGCGGTCAGGATAGCGCCGAGAAACCGCCAGGCGGCCTCTTTCGAGGGCAGCAGGAAGATTCCCAGGCTGCTGTTGATGTAGCAGGTGTTGTAAATGAAGATGGTCCAGCCGCCCAGGGGCAGCAGGAGGAGCTCATCGATGCGCAGCGCGTGAACCTTATGGTAGGCCTCGAACTCGATGAACTTGTTGAGCGAGAAGTAGCCAAGCAGGTACATCGCCAGATTAATCAGGCCCACGGTGAGCTTTCCTTGCCAGTCGATGAGGAGGATGGATCTTTTCGCTTGCTGGTCGGGCATACCTTTTCTCAGGCGGCTTCAGTCCTGGCGGGAACGGCTCGCTGGTCCCGGCGATCAAAGAAAGCGAACCACGCGAGGGTCCAGCCGGCTCCGCCGAGCCAGCCGGCCAGCACATCGCTTGGATTATGAACCCCGAGATAGACCCGGCTGAGCCCGATGAGAAAGATCAGCGCGATAGCGCCGCCAAGAAGTGCCCGTCGCGGATGGCGCTTTTCGGCCGCGTTGTGAAGCAGGAAGACGATACAGAGGTACATGGTCGCGGACATCATGCTGTGACCGCTTGGAAAGCTCACATTGAGATCGGAGCTTATGGAGCCTTTTACGCCGTCGGCGAAGAACTCCTCTGGCCTTGTTCGCGCGACAAGATGCTTCGCGACATAGGTTACGATCTCGGCGGAGACCATGATAAAGAAGACCCGCGCAGTGGTTTTTTGCTCTCCCCGGGTAGAGAGGTAGAGGATCGTCGCCATCCCGATGAGCACGAGCACCGGCAGGCTGCCGAGCGAGGACAGCTCCATTACCCTGTTTGTCAGCCCAGGTGATCGAAGGCCGGCCATCCATTCAAGCCCGGCCTTGTCGAAGCTCTCTGTCCAGCCCATCTTATAGAAAAGTAAAACCAACACCGCCCCGGCCAGGCAGGAGATTCCGCTGCGCAGGCTCCCGCAGCTGAATCCGCGTCCGTCGCTCAACTCGCCGCCCCCAGCATTTTTTCAACAGCCTCGCGGCCGGTGTTCCCCTCTTCGATTCCAAGCTCCCTGGCCCTCGGGGTGCAGCCGACGATTTTCGCATCCAGCAGGTCCTCCGGTTCGCACAGGGGGTTCTCAGGAGTCCCCTTGGCGATGGCGATGGCTTGTCCGAATTCGGCCGGTGTCTCGAGGTCGTAGATTCCACAGCCCACGATACCCACGCTGGTGATGATGGTGCAGTACTGCCCCTTCTCCCAGCGGTTGCTGATGCCGAGCCCGACACCATTTTCAAATTGCATGGCCTTGGTTGTGGATCTCGGTAAGGTATCGCTCATTTGAAATCACCTCGGTTGGATGGGTTCGAAGAGAGGGCGCCTGTTCTCCAGGGCGGCGCTGCCGGCCGTCAGGACATTCCCGGGCGGTATTGTACACCCGTCGGTGAAAAGATGTGCAGGTCTTGGGCGAGCTGGAGGCAGGTGTCGGAAAATCAAAACTCTTTAAGCCAGCCCCGGATTGAATTAAGATGCCCGGGCGGCAGCGGTGGCCTTCGCCGCACGGGGAAGACAGCGGCCCTGACCATGAATTATCAACCAGCATCCACATCTTTGATCCGGCGCGGTCCCTTCGCGGCCCTCGCCCTCTTTCTCTGCGCGGGCCCCTTCGCGGCGCTGCCCGCAGAGGAATTGCCTCGCGAGGCGGCCCAGCTTCTCGACCGCTATTGCGTGCGTTGCCATAAAGGCGAGAAGCCGAAGGGAGGACTCGATCTTTCGTCGGCTCGTGACTCTGAGGCGATCCAGAGAGGCCGTAAGAAATGGGAGTCGGTCAGCCGCATGCTGGCCTTGCGTGAGATGCCGCCGAAAAAGGCCAGGCAGCCATCCGAGGCGGAGCGCCTGGCCCTTCGCGCCGCCGTCGATGCGGAGCTCGACCGCTTTGATTGCGATGGAGTGATCGACCCGGGCCGTCCGACGATTCGCCGGCTCAGCCGCTATGAATACGCGCGCACGGTGAGAGATCTTACGGGACTCGAGCTCGAGCTGGCGGATGACTTTCCCGCTGACGATGTGGGCTACGGCTTTGACAACATCGGAGATGTGCTGTCGTTGCCGCCGTTGCTGCTGGAAAAATACATGGACTCGGCGGAGAAAATCACCGGGAGATTGTTTTCCACCCTTCCCGCCGCGGGCGCCGGGCTCGGTCATTTCGAGGGTGAGCTGGCAGCGCTCCAGAACAAGACCCCGAATAAGCAGGTCCTGCCGGCCGGCAGCGCCGCCGGGATCTATTCCAATTATGAGTTGTCGGTTATTTACGAGGCTCGGGAGGCGGGCGACTACGTTCTTCGCGCTCGGGCCTATGGAAGCCAGGCCGGCCCGGAGACGGTCAGGATGGGCTTCCGAATCGACGGCAAGACGGTTGGGGAGGCGCAGGTGAAGGCTGTGGCGGTCGCCCCGAAGATCTACGAGGTTGCGGTGCGGCTTGCGCGGGGCCAGCACCGATTCGGCATGGCCCTTCTCAATGATTATTACGCCCCGAACGACCCCAACCCCGCTCTTCGCGGCGACCGGAATCTTTTCATTGACTGGTTCGAGGCCGCGCTTGTTGAAACGAAGAAACCCCCGGTCGAGTCGTCCGGCCTGATCGTTCGTCCGCTGATGGAGGATGGCCGTCCACACGCGGCCAATATCAGGAAGACCATCGAGACCTTCGTGACCCGGGCCTACCGCCGTCCGCTTCAACCCGGCGAGCTCGACCGCCTGGTCCAGCTCGGCCGCGGAGTCTATGAAGACGAAGGCACCCTCGAAGACGCTCTCAGGGTGGTGTTCCAGGCGGCTCTTTCCTCCCCGTATTTCATCTTTCGCGTGGAGCTTGATGCCGAGCCGGAAAACCCTGCGGCGATTCACCCGGTCGCGCCCTATGAGCTGGCTACCCGGCTCTCCTATTTTCTCTGGAGCAGCATGCCGGATGCCGAGCTGTTCAAGCTGGCTGCCGACGGCCGCCTGGCGGAGCCGAAGGAGCTCGATGCCCAGGTCCGGAGAATGCTGCGCGACCCGCGGGCAAGCGCCCTGGCCGAGAACTTCGCAGAGCAATGGCTGCAGACGCGTTTTCTCGCGGGCTCGACCCCTGACCCCGACATCTTTCCCGGCTTCGACGAGCCGTTGCGAGAGGCGATGCGCCAGGAGACGCGGCTGTTCTTCGGGGCCATCGTTAGCGAAGACCGGAGCATGATGGACTTCATCGACTCTGACTTTACCTATGTCAATGGCCGCCTGGCTCGCCATTACGGGATCGATGGCGTCAGCGGCGAGGAGTTCAAAAGGGTCTCCGTGAAGGGCACCCCGCGAGGGGGCGTTCTTACCCAGGCCAGCATCCTGACTCTTACCTCCTATCCAACCAGGACCTCTCCGGTTTTCAGGGGGAAGTGGGTTCTGGAGCAGCTCCTGGGGACTCCACCGCCACCGCCGCCGCCGGATGTGCCGGAGCTCGATGGCGAAGGAGGCGCGGTCCTCACCGGTTCGCTGAGGCAGAGGCTGGAGAAGCATCGTCTCGATTCGGCCTGCGCGGTCTGTCACGATCGCCTCGACCCTCTCGGTTTCGCGCTTGAGAATTTTGACGCGGTTGGAGCCTGGCGGGAATTCGATGGGAAATTTCTCGTAGATGCGAAGGCGGTTTTACCTGGCGGCAAGCCCTTTGAGGGCCCTGGCGAGCTCAAGGTTTTGTTGAAAAACAGCCCCAAACCATTCATCCGCGCTCTTTCTGAGAAGATGCTGACCTACGCTCTCGGTCGGGGGCTCGAATATTACGACAAGTGCACCATCGATCAATTGGTCGACTTGGCGGCCGCTAAAGGTTACAAAATAAGTAGCCTGATTTCCGGCATCGTGCAGTCGGACACCTTTCGCCTTCGACGCGGAGGCAGGAGTGTAAAACAACCATGAGCAAAGACCGCAACATCTCTCGTCGAACCGTCCTTCGGGGCCTTGGGGCGTCGCTTGCGCTTCCTTTCCTGGAGGTCATGTCGCCGGCGCTGGCCGCTGCTGAAGCCGCCGCGGCTGCTCCTGTCCGGATGGCCTTCTGTTTCGTTCCCAATGGGGTCAACCTCAAGAACTGGATCCCGCAGAGCGCCGGCAGCGACTACCAGATGCCCTGGAGCCTGCAGCCGCTGAGCGCGGTCCGTGATGATTTACTGGTGCTCACCGGCCTGACCCACGACAAGGGCCGCGCCAATGGCGACGGCGCCGGCGATCATGCCCGCTCCGCCTCGGTTTTCCTGACCGGCGCCCAGCCGGTGAAGACGCATGGTTCGGGAATCCGCGTTGGCATGTCGGCCGACCAGGCCGCTGCCGGAAAGCTCGGCGATCTTACGAAGTTCTCCTCGCTCGAGCTCGGCTGCGATGGCGGCCGCAATTCCGGCAATTGCGATTCCGGCTACAGCTGCGCCTACTCGAACAACATCTCCTGGACCAGCGCGACCACTCCCAATTCGAAGGAGGTGGATCCGCGCCGCGCCTTCGACCGCCTCTTCGGCAACGGGAAGCAGCGCGAGGAGGCGGAGAACAAGGCCCGCCGCCTGAGTCGCAGGCTCAGCATCCTCGACTTCGTTCTCGATGATGCCCGCCGGCTGAACTCGAAGCTTGGCGGCCACGACCGCGGCAAGCTTGATGAATACTTCACCGGGGTCAGGGACATCGAGAGGCGCCTCGCCAGGGTCCGGAGCTCCAGCTCGGCCGCCG
>DODI01000307.1:0-8268 GCA_003509045.1 Planctomycetota bacterium
AAATTCAACCTCGCTCCCGGCAACGGCGCTGGGAGGAAAGATCGTATCAACATGCGGGCCGGCCGAGACCTCCAGTCTGTAAAAATGGTTCGCCGACCCCTTATACAGAAGATCACGAATCCCGACGACCATGGGGTCATCATCCGCGGCTACGACATCAAGCAGGGCGTCCCGCCGCTTGTCGATCCTGCTCCGCCCGATCTCAAGCCCCCTCGAGTTGTAGACCGTAAGAAGGGGCAGCAACTGAGAATCAATGCGCGAGGCGAGGCACTCGATGACCACCCTGGTGCCCTTGGGGGCCTTGAACCGGAAAAAATCTCTGTCGTTGGCCGCCTGGATGGAGCCGTTGACCGCACAGGCAAAGGGGATAGGCTTCGCTTCGACCAGGTTGTTATTTCCCTCCTGCTCAAGCACTTCTTCCATAGAGCTCACGACGAGACACCGAGGATTCGTCATCCCGAAATCTCCAGCTGCTCGGACCTCGTAAACTCCTGGAGGAACATCAGCGCCAATGTTCAGGGTGAAAAGACCCGGCTCGACCCCGGGCTCTTCATTGAGAAACTCAGCATAAGGACTCGCGCTCTTTCTCTTTGCGACAGCCTTGATCCCAGGGTGGCTGAAGATAAGGGATTCGACTCCATCGAGGTCCGCCCCGATAAGCCGGATGGCCGTCTCCTTCCCAGCCTGCGCGCCAAGAGGAGAGATTCCCCATAGCCGGGCCTGCGGCATTTGAGAGAAGGCGGTCGAGGTGTGCACTCCATCAAAGACAAACAACGCAACCAGGAGTAAGAAGATTCTGTTTTTCATAGTTCTCTTCGCCACAGACCGAGGCCCGGGCCGATAACAGCTGGGTTGGAATAGATCGCAGGGGCAATGTTGTAGCCAGGAAGACGTGAAGGGAGCGGTCAGGCTCCCCGGTCAACCAGAAATCGCCTCAATGATTAAAGAGGAACTCCTTGGTATTCAGGAGAGCCCAGATAATGTCCTCATAGGCCGCCTTTTTTTCACCCTTCCCCAGGTGGGCAAGCGCCAGGTTCACTTCTTCACTCTGAGGCTCCCGGGAATAGAACCAGAGGTAGAGCTCACGAAGTTTTTCCTGCTCGGTACGTTTATCGTCACGGCTCAGGAGCCCGGCCCGGCCATCCTTATTTGAAATTTTCCCGAGCACCTCCTTGGAGTTCAGGAGATGGAGGCTCTGGGCCAGGTTCGCATCGTTTGAGCGTTCGCATTCACAGGCGCTGTCGGCCATCGGCTTGCCAAAGACGGTCAGGAAGTAGTTCTTCTGGCCGGCATCGGGCAATTGAATGGCCCTGGTGTCGGAAGGAACACCGCTAAAACCTCCCTGCGATTTGGTCACCTGGTTGAGCGCATCATAGAGCACCTCGGCATTGAGCCGGCGCGGATAGAAACGGGAAAAGTTCTGCTTGTCTCGGACATTGTGCTCATTAGGAATAGAGCTCAGCTGGTAGACCTTTGACTGACAGATCGTCCGTACAAGATTCTTGAGATCAAACTTGCTGTCGATAAACGATTTCGCCAGGGCCTCAAGGAGCTCGGGGTTGCAGGCCGGGTTCGTGACCCTCATGTCGTCCTCGGGATCCACCAGCCCCCTGCCGAAGAAATGCTTCCAGTATCGATTAACCAGGGCCTTGGCGAAAAACGGGTTGGCCGGATTCACCATCCAGTCGACAAGAGCCTGGCGAGGATCGGAATCGGGCGTAAGGTCAAGAGGCTTGCCGCCGAGACCGGCAGGAGAAAGAGTCTCTCCCGATCGGGGGTTCTTGGCGCTGGCCTTGCCCCGGTTGTGAGAGATCCGATCTGCATCAGCAAGCCCGTCAGGGTTTTTCTTGCGGCCGACACGGCTGAAGAAGGCCTGGTAGCTATAGTAGTCCTTCTGGCTCCAGCGCTCGAACGGGTGGTGATGACACCTCGCGCACTGGATCCGCATCCCGAGGAACAGCTGGGCGGAGTCTTCAACCTGCTGCTCGGTTTTGTTTACCGATCGGTACCAGACAACCCCGGGGCTGCTTCGCAGGTCACCAGATGCGGCAACGACATTCCTGACAAGCTGGTCATAGGGAGCGTTAGTGTGAAGCATCTCCCTCAGCCAGTCATGGAATGAGAAGGTGCCCAGCTCATAGGTCGCCTTGCTCTTCTTGTTTCGCAGCAGGGCCGCCCATTTGTTGGTGAAATAATCAGCGTAGCTGCCGGACTCGAGCAATCTCTCGATAGCCATGTCGCGACGCGCCTCCGCATCGTCTCCTGCGAAGGCCTCAGCCTCCTCGGCCGTGGGCAGGCGGCCCGCGATATCGATGGTGACCCTCCTGATGAAGGTCTGGTCATCACAACCCTCAGAGGGAGGCATGCCAAGAAGCTTGAGCTTATTAAAGACGGCTGTGTCGATGAAGTTTCGAGGTTCGGGAAGATTTGTAACCTCCACGCCAAGAGGCACAGTAGACCTGAAGACGCCGACCTGCCCCTGGTAACGGATCATCACCGCGACATCTCCGCTGAGATCGTAAACCTGGACACGGCCCTTCAAGTCAACCTCCCCCATCTCCTTGTCGTTAACCTCGAAGGTGGCCATCGGGGTGACATCTTCGTAGCTGCCATCGTTATAAAAAGCGACGACCGACAATTGCTGCATGGAGCCCTTGAGCATTTTTCGCTGAGGAGGGAAGACCTCGACTCGCTCTACACGAAGATCTGCGGCATTTCCATACGGCATCCCCTGCCTCATCCAGCGGTGGATAATCCTGTACTCATAGCTGTCTTCGCCAAATCGCTTCCCGCCGCCATGAGGTGAAATATTGAGCGCCTTGCGAAGAAGGAGACTCAGCCCGGGAGCTGCCGGCGTAATCCTCCGCCCGCGGCCTTCCTTGACCAGGTATTCATGATCTTCAGTTGGATAAAACCCGAGCAGGCTGAGCCGGAAGCCGTTCTGGCCTCCGCTCTTACCGTGACATCCGCCGCCATTGCAGCCGTGCTTGGTGAATATAGGGACCACCTGGTTGGGGAAATTGACAACCGGCTGGTCTACATAGTTCTCGACCTTCAGCTTCTTTTCACCGACGACTGCTTTGCCCCCCTGGCCAGTCACGGTAGCCCGGACAACGACCTCGCCATTTGCGACAGGAGTGACGAAGCCTCGGCCGTCGACCTTGACCACCCCCTCCGGAACGCACTCGTAGGAAGCGCTTGAGCTGATGTCCAGCGCCCAGCCATCGGCCGTTTCTCCGGTAACCACGAGCTGCTTCCTGGCATCTGCGCCACGAAGGGAATCGTTTCCCGGCGGACCAACGGCCAAGGCCGTAAACTCATTTGCATCAAGAGATGAATCGGGCCCGAGCAGGAGCCCGGCAAAAACAATTGTGAGTATGTATTTCATTTTCATAGTTGTAAACAAACCTGGGTTGGGCTCCTCAGATCACTTCTTTCATTGGTTCATATTGACTGTCGACCAGGTAATGCGGTCGACCATTGAGATCTTTCACGGTGGTAGTTTTTGGATTGATTCCCATGAGATGGTAGAGGGTCGCGTGAACCTCCTGGAAATGAACCGGGCGGTCCTTGGCATGCTCGCCCAGACGGTTCGTCGAGCCGATAACCTGGCCTGTCCTCATTCCGCCGCAGGCCAGCAAGGCGCAGGACACCTTAGGCCAATGGTCACGCCCTCCCTTATCGTTAATCTTCGGGGTCCGACCAAACTCCCCCCAGACGACAACGCTGACATCCTTGTCAAGCCCTCGCTGGTGGAGATCTTCGACCAGGGCGCTCACGCCCTGGTCGAGCATGGGCATGTCCTCGCGGCCTCTTTTGAAATTTCCTCCGTGCCAGTCCCAACGGCTGAAAGCCAGGGTCACGCATCGGGCTCCGGCCTCAACGAGTCTCCGGGCCATCAGGAACTGTTCCATGAGACGCGGTCCGCCATCGGCGACATTCCCCGGAATCCCCTTTCCGTAGCGTTCACGAACCCGGGGGTTCTCCTGCTGGATGTCAAGAGCCCTGGCCAGCTTGCTGGAGGTCAAGATGCCGAAAGCCTGGCGGCTGAAAGAGTCCATCCCCTCCATGGAGCCACTCGAGTCGACTGAACGCCGCATTCGATCAAAGCTCGAAAGAAGCCCCCTTCGATCAGCAAGACGATCAAGGGAGATCCCATCCAGAACCATGTCAGACTTCCCTGGTCCGGAGGGCTTGAAGGGAGAATGTGACACCCCGAGAAAACCCGCCTGGCCGGCATCGGCCCAGGGCTTGTGCCCCATGTCCGGAGCCAACCCGACGAAAGCCGGCATGGAAGGATCGACCAGGCCCTCGATCGCAGAGAGATTAGCTCCCATGCAAGGCCACCCGCCCTGGGGCTGGCCCTTGTCACTTCGCCCGGCCAGGCACTGGACAGAATCATGTCCGCCGGAAGCTCCGACGATCGATCGGATGAAATTGAACTTGTCACTCATCCGGGCAATGCGTGGAAAATACTCGCAGATCTCGATCCCCGACACGTTTGTGGGGATCGGTTTGAATTCCCCGCGAATCTCTCTGGGGGCATCCATCTTGAGATCGAACATATCCTGATGAGGCGGACCGCCTGGCAGGAAAATCATGATGACCGCTTTGTGTGACCTGTCGGCTCCCGGAGAGGGATTCTTTCTGTTTTCCGACTCAGCCTGGAGGATCTGCGGTAAAGACAGTCCTCCCATCGCCAATCCCCCGATAGAGAGAAAGCTGCGTCGCGGAAGGCGGTCACAAAAACCGCTATCCGATCGATCCCCGAAAATCGTCAGCATAAAGTTTGGTCTCCACAAAGAAAGCTGGGTGACGCTTTTGGGATTTCTACCGAACCGACTGCAGTATATACGCACTTAAATAGGTTGTTAAGCCCATTCTTATCGGTAGTTAAGCTGATTTTAAGCTTTTGTACGCGTAGGCCCTGATTCCGGGCTCAAACCCCCATAAATTTCTATTCAGACAAGATTTATAGCCCAGCGGGATTTATCACCAAATATCATATTTTCCATGCTTCGCCGGAACCCGAGAAAACACAAAAAGAGCGCTCTCTTGACCTGCCGTGTTTGCGGACTCTGGGAGCAATTTTGCGTATGCGCTCTCCTGCCCCGAATCAAGAGCAAGGCCGGGCTGCTGCTCATACAACATTCATCGGAGTTGCTCAGACAGAGCAACACAGGGCGTCTGGTAGAAAAAATGACCGATCCCTGTGAATTGATCTCGTGGGGGTCCAGAGAATTCCCCTATCGCGAGGAGGTCTTGAATAACCCATCCCGAAACTACCTCGTTCTCTATCCGCGAGCCCATAACAGGCTCCTGGTTCCCGCCGACATCCAGGGTCCGGCAGGGGAAGAAACCAGCCTGGTTCTTCTCGATGCAACCTGGGCCCAGGCAAAATCCATGTCCCGGCGCATACCCAACCTGCAGAAGCTCACCTTCGTCTCCCTGCCGCAATCAACCACTCCTGCCTGGAAGTTGAGACGCTCTCCAGGCAGTGGCTTTTGCTGCACCCTCGAAGCAGCCATAAGAGCCATTGAGATCTTCGAGGGAGAGGCCCATGTCCGCCCCCTCGAAATGGCCCTCGAGCTTGTCATGGCGAGGGCCCTTCATATGCGGGGAAAGCTCAACAAGCTACAGATGGAAAAAACTTGCGGGCCCATCATGGAGTTCCTCGGGTCACTTTAATTTCCCCAGGCGCGCCCATCCTTCCAATTTCATCCATGATCATGAAGTTGCGAGCTTGACAGGCTTGGCACAATCCATTCATTTATCCCTCGGCCTTCCGATGAACGGAAAGCGGTGACGAAATAAACCACCAGGGAGCGACCCTTGAGAGACTTCGAATACAAGGCGCCCGCGACGATCGATGAAGCCGTGACCCTGCTCGCTGAGCGGGGCTCCGAGGCCAGGGTCCTTGCCGGCGGAACAGACATTATAGTTCAACTGCGCGAAGGCTTGAGGAAAGCCGGCCTGGTTGTTGACGTGAAGAAAATACCCGAGCTCATGAGCCTGACCTGGCGCGAAGATGGAGGCCTCGACATTGGGGGCGCCGTCCCGTGTCACGTCCTCTACAACGATGCAAAGGTCATCAACGCCTATCCGTCCATCACCGACTCCGCGAAAATTATTGGCGGCTGGCAGATCCAGGGCCGGGCGAGCCTAGGCGGAAACCTGTGCAACTCCTCTCCCGCCGCTGACAGCATACCTTCTCTTATAGTAGAAAACGCGACCTGCAGGATCGCTGGGCCGGGAGGAGAAAGACACGTCCCCGTGCAGGAATTCTGCACAGCGCCCGGGACCAACGTGCTCACCGAAGGCGAGATGCTGGTCTCGCTGGCTCTCCCTCCCACCGGAGATTCATCCGGATCGCGCTATATGAGATTCATACCTCGCAATGAGATGGACATCGCCGTCACCGGAGCAGGCGCCTGGCTTCGCCTTGGTGAAGGGGGTGAAACCGTAGAAGAGGCCCGCCTCGCCCTTTCTGCCGTAGCCCCGACACCTGTCGTTGCCGACGAGGCCCAGGCCTGGCTGCAGGGGAAGCCGGCCACCGAGGAATCCTTCACCGAGGCCGGCAATATCGCCCGCAAGGTGGCTGCCCCGATCAGCGACATGCGAGGTCCCGCCGACTACCGGACCCACCTTGTCGGTGTGCTGGTGAAACGAGCTCTCAATGGCGCTCTTGGCCGGGCGCGCGGCGGCGACCGGAACCCCGTGATCCCTTCAGGAATAAACCTTTGCTGAAAACACCGAGCCTGGAATCAGGTTGGAGCTTTGACTAATGGGTAAAAAAATACACGTCAGCACGACAATTAACGGCGAAGCGGTGGAATTCCTCTGCGAAGCCCGCCAGAGCCTCCTTGAGATCCTCAGGGACACTCTTACGCTCACCGGCTCCAAGGAGGGGTGCAATAACGGCAATTGCGGAGCGTGTACAGTTTTAATGAACGGCGTTCCTGTTGACTCCTGCCTTGTCCTGGCCGTGGAGGCCGACGGCGCGGAGTTCGAAACGGTCGAGTCCATCGCCAATGAGGAGCACCTGCATCCGCTGCAGGAGTGCTTCCTTGAAGGCGCTGCCCTTCAATGCGGAATCTGCACCCCGGGATTCCTGGTCTCGGCGAAGGCTCTGCTCGATGGCCACCCTGAACCTACCGAAGAAGAGATTCGCTTCGAGCTTTCCGGCAACCTCTGCAGGTGCACCGGGTATGACAAGATTGTCCGCGCCGTCCAGGCCGCTTCCGAGCGAATGAAGGAGGTGAACTGATGTCGGAAAATTTCAATCACGCCCAGATCATCAAAGACCCCGGGGATAATTACAAAGTTCTCGGGACACGCCCTGTACGCCACGATGGCGTAGACAAGGTGACCGGTAGAGCTATCTACGCAAATGACGTCCAGCTCCAGGGGCTCGTAGAGGCCGCCATACTCAGAAGCCCGGAAGCCCACGCCCGGATCCTGTCCATCGACACATCCGAAGCTGAGGCCCATCCAGGGGTTCTCGCCGTAACCACCTCCGCGGATTTCCCGGACCTCGGGGACAAGATTGCCAACCTCGGCGAAGGGCCCGTCAACCTGGCCCACCTTGCAGCCAATTGTCTCGCAAAGGACAAGGTGTTCTATAAAGGTCACGCTGTGGCTGCGGTTGCTGCTCAGAACGTACACATCGCCAGGGAAGCCCTTGATCTGATCAAGGTCGAATACGAGCCGCTCCCGGTCGTGACCGAGGCCCTTGAAGCCATGCGGGATGGCGCGCCCCTGCTCCATGAAGACCTGCTGACCAACCTGGTCCCCGGAGGAGGAAAGGCCGAAACTCCGAGCAACATCTCAGACCATCATCACTTCAAGCGCGGCGATACCGAGGCGGCCTTCGAAGCCGCGCATATCGTTGTCGAAAGAGAATTCACGACCCAGACCGTCCACCAGGGCTATATCGAACCGCACGTCGCAACAGCCCATTGGAATCAGGACGGCCAGCTCACGGTCTGGGCTTCCACCCAGGGAGCCTTCAGCGCGCGTGAGCAAACCTCGGAGATACTCCAGATTCCGATCTCGAAGGTAAAGGTGATCCCCTGCGAAATCGGCGGAGGCTTCGGCGGAAAAATCCCGGTCTACCTGGAGCCTGTGGCCGCGGTGCTCAGCAGGAAATGCGGCCGCCCGGTCAAGATCCAGATGACAAGGGATGGCGTCTTTGAGGGGACCGGCCCCACCCCGGCCTCTTTTATGAGAATCAAGCTCGGTGTAGACGAAACCGGCAAGATGACAGCC
>DODI01000515.1:0-193 GCA_003509045.1 Planctomycetota bacterium
CCAGAACGTCGAGATCCCGATGCTGCCCCGTCCGCTCACATCAAAGGAACGAAGGACAAGGGCCCTTCAATTGCTGGATGGGGTCAAGCTCAAGAAACGCGCTGAATCAAGCGTCCTGGGGCTCTCCGGCGGAGAACGCCAGAGGGTAGCCATCGCCAGGGCCCTCGCAAACTCGCCCCCGCTCCTGCTGGCT
>DODI01000515.1:519-3984 GCA_003509045.1 Planctomycetota bacterium
GCTGGCTGATGAGCCAACCGGCAACCTTGATTCAAGGACCGGGGACGAGGTTATGGGCCTGCTGCATGAGCAGCGCGGGCGTGTCGGCGCCACCCTCATCCTGGTCACCCACAACGAGGAGCTCTGCCAGGGCGCGGACCAGCACATACGAATGCGGGATGGGAAGATTTCCACCTGATGGCTGATCGAGCTACCCTGCCTCCAGCGGCATCTCTTCAGGCAGCATGCAGAAGTCCTTCATGTCCTCGAATACATCCGCGACGCCTTCCTTGAAGACATTGCCGGTCAGGAGATCGACAAGCCGCCCCCGGTGCTCGGGGTGGCTTTTTACGAAATCAGCAAAGCTGAAACCGGGTGTATAGAAGGCGTAGACCAGCTTGCGCATAGCCTCGATGCCGCCTACCAGTTCAGGAGCAAAAGCGCCGAGACGGTCCCCGCCAAGGTCGTCCGCAGCGATCGCTTCGGCTACGGTCTCCGCGGCCATCTCTCCCGACTTGAGAGCCAGGAAGACCCCTGTAGAGTAGACCGGGTCAATGAAGCCAAAGGCGTCGCCGATGAGGACCCAGCCAGCCCCGGCACATCTGCGGGAGCGGTAGGAAAAGTCTGAAACCACGCTTACATCAGAGCAGATCACCGCGTTCTCAAGTCGGCTTTTCAGGCAGGGAGATTTCTGCACCTCCTCTGCAAGTATTTCCGAGGGGCTCCCCCTCCCCTTGAGGAGTTCTCCCGGCTCGCCAACCACCCCGACGCTGACCCGGTCATCGGAGAGTGGGATATACCAGAACCAGCCCCGGTTACCTTCCGAGTGGATGATGAGCGTGGCCCCTTCATCTACGCCCTCGTCCCTGTGCGCTCCCTTGTAGTGAGCAAAAATGGCCGCCTTCATCAGGAGGGGGTCCTGCTCCAGTAATTTTAATTGGCGCCCGATGACAGCCCCGAGCCCGCTGGCATCAACGATGACCTTGGCCGGTATTTCGCAGGTGAGCCCATTCGCTGCCGCCCGAACGCCTTCGGCCCTGCCGTCCTCGGCAAAGAGAACTTTTTCGACAGCAACCCCATCGCGAATCTCGGCGCCGTTGGAGCCGGCCACCTCGAGAAGCTTGGCATCGAATACGGATCTCTCCACCTGCCAGGTGACCGCGCTCTCATGGTCATTGGTGTCGCTGAAATAGAACGGCTTGGATGGTTTTCCATCTTCGGAGATGAACTGAACACTGTGCTTGCGGGGGAAGGCTGTCGATTTCAGCCACTCGACAAGCCCTAGTTTTTCGAGAGCCCACCAGGTTTCCGTCATGAGCGACTCGCCGATATGGAAGCGGGGAAAGGTCTCCTTTTCGAGGAGAAGAACATCTAGCCCTTTTTCAGCAAGAAGAGCCGCGGCGGATCCCCCAGCCGGCCCGCCGCCTATCACAACGACATCTCTCTGCCTGGTGTCTATGTCCACTGCCTGCAATTCCTTTAATTATCTTAAAATTAAATTCCGGCCGGGATCAACTCGAGCAGCTCAACCGCGGGCGCGCCGTCGCAAAAAATGATCGCAATCCTGCCGTAGGTGAAGTCGGTTTCGGCATCGGATCCCAGCAACTCGCCAAAAGTATTCTGCAGGGGGAATCGGAGGAATGCGACTGTTTCTATCCGCCGCAGAACCTCGTTCTCAATCAGGACCCTGCCAAGCGGCGTGGATGCCTCCACTATCGTTTGACGGATTTCTTCACGGACAAATTCCAGCCGAAATCTCATGATCCCCGCCAGGACGACCGGCCCGCCCTCTCCCGCTCGCAAAACAAGCTTCCTGGCATAATCATTCCCCTCGTGCCTGACCTTGACCACCTCCAGGCAGACGGGGCAGCCGTAGTGCTTCTCAAGCGTTACCGTCATGTGATGGGAGTGAACCAGCAGCTCGTTGTAAATTCCGGGAACCGAATCTCCTCGGAGGACATCCAGCTTGTCGATCGAGATTCGCTCGTCGGGGAATTGCCCAAGGACCTCCTCAAGCCAGGCGTTGGCTGTAGCAAGTGTGAGACGCGGCTCATTCATGGGCGGGTATCACCGGCCTATGTGTATCGGGCATCCCGGTGCTGCTCTTCAAAGAAAGGCTCGAGAAGTGTGTCGGCAACAAGAAACCCTCGGGGAGTGAGCCGGATAGTCCCATCGTCTTCTACCTGCAGATACCCGGAATCCTGGTGGGCCTGAAACTGGGCCCGAAACTCATTCCTTACATCGAGGCCGAATTTTTCCAGGAAATAAGACACCTCCACCCTCCCTCGCTTCATCTGAAGTATGAACTCTCGAATCATCAGCTGCCGCGGAGTGACCGGCAGGGCCCGCCCAAGCGGGAGCTGGCCTTTTTCAAGGAGGAGATTGTAGTCTTCGATGCCATCGACGTTTTGCATATGACAGCCCTGGAAGTGCCCGAAGGAGGCAACCCCTGTCCCCAACATGTCGGAGCCTTCCCAGAGAGCGTCGCGGTAGACGAATTTCGTATCCGCATCACGAACGACTGTATAGGCGCTCGATTGTGAATATCCGGCAGATTTGAACTCACCAAAAGCGTAGTCAACCCAGCGTCTCTTGGTCTCCCAATTCGCCACCGCGCCTGTGCCGCCAATGCCTTCCCGGGTATAGATCGTATTAAAGGGGAGCTCCATCTGGTAAATCGTCAGGCACTCAGGCTGGAGCTCGAGAGCCCGCCTCACCGTGTCCTTCCAGTTCTCCTCGGTCTCCCCGACCATGCCTGAGATGAGATCAATGTTGATTTGATCAAAGGCAAGATCCCGGGCCCAACCGTAGGCCTCCAGGCACTCTGGAGAGCGATGGGCTCTTCCGTTTTCTTCGAGAATTTCGTCGTTGAAGTTTTCTACGCCGAGGCTCAATCGAGTAACCCCGATCTCCCGAATGGCCTCGAGCTTGCCCTGGTTGAGCGTTCCGGGCTCGCATTCGAACGTAACCTCCTCGGCATCATCCCAGCCGATGGAGTCTCGAAGCCTGTCGACCAGGCCTCGAAGCTGTTTCGCGCTCAGGTAGGAAGGCGTCCCGCCGCCGAAATATACGAACTTGAAAGGCCTGCCGCGGACTCCCGGCAGCTCCTGGTACAGCTCGGCTTCACGTCCAAGCGCGCTCACATACCGCTCGATCTCCTTGCTGTTCTTATCGGTGTAGACCCTGAAGTAACAGAACTTGCATCGCTTACGACAGAAGGGAATGTGGAGATAGAGCCCTATCGCCGACTTTTCTTGCGGGGCGGTCTGGAGCGCGTCCAGCGCCGCAGGGAGATGGTCTTTATTCCAGAATGAAAAAGGCGGGTAATTCGAGATGAAATAACTGCCGACCTCAGTGGTGTCATCAGGAGTTGTCGAGCTCATACAGTCTGGTCCACTCCGAGAGAAAAAGGCTCCTGGGCCTGCGCCCCGTCTGCTGTACAGGAGAGACATGATACGGAATCAATATAAAGTAGAAAACCGATTA
>DODI01000288.1:0-3048 GCA_003509045.1 Planctomycetota bacterium
CCCGGCTCGAGGGCTACGACATGGCCCGCGACAAGGTCGTTCCCGGCCACGAGATCTCCATCACGGTGGTGGGCGTAGGCGAGGAGGCCCAGGAGAAATTCCAGGTCGGCGAACGCTACATCGTGCAGGCCGATATGCTCGAGTACAACACGGCGGTGGGCTACGCGATCTGGGGCGGCATGATTCAGTACGGCGTCTTTGACGAGCGTGTGCAGGAGTACCTCATCAAGATCGAAGAAGACATTGCCTATTCCCAGGCCTCGCTGGTCGAGCCCTGGGCCTGTATCGAGGCCTCCTACCAGCGTTCCGACCTGCAGCCCGAGGATCGGGTCTGCTGGGTGCTCGGCGGCGGCGGCCCGATGGGGCAGATGCACTTGATCCGCACGATTGGCCTCAAGGAGCAGGGCGAGGCGCCCGGTATCGAGGTCATTCTTGTCACCGATGTCAGCGATGAGCGCCTCGGAGCTGTCAGCAAGCGCTACGGGGAGCGGGCGAAGGCCGCCGGCATCGAGCTGCTGTGCTGGGATCCGCGCGATGAAGATTTCGATGACCGTATGAACGAGCTGGCCCCCGGGGGCGTCGACTACATTGTCGCCTGCGCCCAGATCGCCGCGGTGGTTAACGACGCCCGGCGCTTTCTCAAGCGCTACGGGGTGCTCAACCTCTTCGCCGGTCTCAAACGCGGCGAGGGCGACCTCAACCTCGGCGATATTCACTACGACCAGCACACCATCACCGGAAATTCCGGCAGCCGCATCGACGACATGGAAAAGGTGCTTCGCCTCACCGAGCAGGGGCGGATGGACACCAACGCGTCGGCCGGAGCGGTGGTCGGCATGAAGGCCTGCTCCGAGGGAGTCCAGGCCGTGGCCGAGGGGAAGATCACCAATAAGACGATTCTATATCCCCAGCTCGCCGACCTGCCCCTGACCCGCATCCAGGACCTGCCGGAGCTCGTCAAGTTCTCCTCCGAGGTCGAGAAAGAGGTCAGCGAGGGAATCTGGTCGCAGGAAGCCGAACAAGAAATGCTCGATGAGCTGCTGAAGATCTGAAGAGCCCCTCCACGAGGGAAGGACGAGTACATTGCCTGACGAGAAAAAGTCCCAGGAGAGCCAGCCTCTGAATTCCGGGAACCCGCTGAGCGGGCGTGTCGGGGTGGTCACCGGCGCCGGCAGCGGACTCGGCCGCGGCATCTCCCTTTTTATGATCGAGGCGGGAGCCACCGTCGTCGGCCTTGACGTCGACAGGGAGGCTCTCGATGCGACGAGCGCTGAGCAGCCAGCCGGGAGCTACCTGCCGGTCTATTGCGACGTGACGGATGAAAAATCGGTCGAAGATGCCTTTGAGGACGCGGTCTCCTCCACCACCAGAATTGATTACCTGGTCAACGCGGCCGGGATCGCCCCGGCTTACCCGCTGGAAGATTTTCCTCTCGGCGCCTGGCAGAAGACCCTCGATATCAACCTGACGGGCTATTTTCTCTGCGCCCGCGAGGCCGTGCGGGTCATGAAGAGGCAGGGCTCCGGCGGGTCCATCATCAACATCACCAGCAAGTCCGGGCTCGAGGCCAGCAAGTCCAACTCGGCCTATAACGCCACCAAGGCCGGCGAGATTCATCTCATGCGTGGCTGGGCGATGGAGCTCGGTGGTGACGGCATCCGGGTCAACTGCGTCGCCCCCGGCAATGTCTTCAAGGGCTCGAAGATCTGGAACGAGGAATATATCAAGGCCTGCGCGAAGAAGAAGGGGATCAAGCCCGAGGAGGTCATTGATCACTACACCGCGCAGTCGCCGCTGGGCAAGGAGATCGAGCCCGAGGATGTGGCGAGCGCTGTCGTCTACCTGCTTTCGGACGCTGCCCGCCGGATCACCGGCCAGGTGCTGGTCGTCGATGGCGGCCAGGTGATGGTGCGCTGAGCAGGGTCCGGCTACAGGGAAACTCGCGATGAGCTGGAGAATCGAGAACGAAGGCGGCGCCCTGCGCGTCGTTGTGACGAAGGACCTTCCCGGCAGGCGCTGGGTCGAGGTGCTCACCGCCGCCGGCTGCGAGCTCGCCATCTCCACCTCGCGAGACATTCTTTCAGTCGATGAGATTCGCGAGGCGCTGGGCGAGCGCTGTGATGGAGCGATCGGCCAGCTCACCGAGCCCTGGGGGGCGGAGCTCTTCGAGGCGCTCAAGCAGGCCGGCGGCCGGGCCTATTCGAATTACGCTGTCGGCTTCGACAACGTTGACCTCGCAGAGGCGACCTCGCGTGGCATCGCGGTGGGAAACACCCCCGGGGTGCTCACCGAGACGACCGCCGAGATGGCTGTCGCTCTCACCTTCGCCGCCGCGCGTCGAAGCGGCGAGGCCGAGGTCTTCCTGCGCGAGGGGAAATACGACGGCTGGCTTCCCGATCTCTTCCTCGGCAAGCGTCTCTGGGGCGGGACGCTCGGAATTGTCGGCGCCGGCCGGATTGGTTCTGCCTACGCGAAGATGCTGGCGCCCGGCCACGAGCTCGACGTTCTCTACTGGGATGTAGAGGAGCGCCCCGAGCTGGAGAGCTTCTTCGCGGGCTACAGTGAACTGAACGCTGCCCATGGTGGACGCAGGCTCACCTGCCGCAGGGCAGAGAGTGTCGAGAGCCTGTTCCGTGAAAGCGACATCATCAGCCTTCACACGCCGCTGCTGCCCGAAACCCGCCACCTGGTCAACAGCGAGAGCCTGGCGCTGATGAAGACCGACGCGGTGCTGGTGAACACATCGCGCGGTCCGGTGATCGATGAGGCTGCCCTTGTTGCTCATCTCAAGGCCAATCCGGACTTCCGCGCCGGGCTCGATGTCTTCGAGAAGGAACCGGAAATGGCCGAGGGGCTCACCGGGATTCCCAATTGTGCCATCGTTCCGCATATCGCCAGCGCCACGACCTGGACGCGCGAGGGAATGGCGACGCTGGCGGCCTGTAATGTGGCGGCGGTACTGCAGGGCTACGGCTGTGAAGACAGCGGCGAGATCGGCCATTTTCTCGATGGGGACGTGCCCCGGAAAGCCCCCTCGATTCTCAACGC
>DODI01000098.1:0-3513 GCA_003509045.1 Planctomycetota bacterium
TCGGGCGAGACCTTCACCGATGAGTCGACGGGCAGGGAATCATCATAGCCCGATTCCTCGCTGTGATAACGTTGCCGGAGATCCAAAACCATTTTTTCAAAATCATCGGGCGCGAGGGTGAGATCGCCGAAATGAACAGCGGCAGAAGGAGGCTTCCCGATATCCCTTCCGCTGAAGGCCGCAGCCAGCCGCTGCCTGGCCTCAATAGCCGACACGCTGGCCAGCTGAGCGTTTTTCCGAGCTCTGCGATAATAGCCTTCAGCCAGGAGGCTTTCGCCTATTCCAAGGGCCTGGTCTCCAAGCCAGATATACGCATCAACTGATGAGACGGTCCCGTAGAATTGCCGTGTCACGGCATCCACGGCCTCGGAGTCTCCCCGTGAAATCGACCGCTTCAACCGCAGCTCCCCAAGGTTGGCGTATTTTTTCTGCAAGGTCCGGCGTAATTCGGGTTGCTCCTCCAGGGCGATGACAAGGGCGAGCCGCCAGGCAACCATCAGGTCCTGGTCCTGCATATCAGGCAGAAGGCCCTGGATAAAGGAGGTGTCGCTGGAGGTGAGAATCGTGCAAGCATCATTGTAGGCTCCGTTCTCGATGGAGGCCTGGAATTCAGCCAGCGTATTGTAACCCTCCTTGCTGTACTCGGTAACGAGCGGATGGCGAGCCAACGGGACACCCTGAAACTCATCCTTGCGGCCCAGCCGCCTGGAAAAGTCCACCTCGGACCACCCGACATATTCCTTAACCTCCTCCTGCCCCGCGATCCAGGCCGAGGCGTTCGGCTGGGGATATCCTCGTCGATTCCAGTAACGAATCTGCCGGCAGAATTCGGCGCCAGCCTCCCATTCGGCGGCGCTGGCGTAATAGAGCAGCTCACGTGTGATAAGAACCGGCGGTAGAGGATACAGGCCCTTGCCGAAAATCGAAGGAGTCGAGAAGAGCCACGGCTTCATGAGGCTGTAGGCTTTCTTTTCCCCTCGGCGGGCGGCGGCTTCACCAATCTTCCGAAAGCCCCAGGCTGCGAAGCTACTCGTATGGGTTAGATCCCAATGGCCGGAAAACAGCGCGATCTCGTGGACGAGCTCCAGCGCGGCTGCCAGGCTGATCTTTTCATCCGACAGAGCCGACTCGACCAATCCCATGAACAGTTGAGGCCTCAATGCAGGCCTCGCGTTCGTCGTCGGCCGGAAGGCCTGCCACTCCGGCTTGCGCAGACAGTAGGCCGCACAAGCTCGCAGCCAGGCCGACAGCTCAACCCCCTCGGGACAGGAGCTTACGGCCGCGGAGACCCATTCCACCAGGGATTCAGCCTTTCCCCCGAGAGCGAAAAAATCCGGTGCCTTT
The DNA here is from genome assembly GCA_003509045.1 of Planctomycetota bacterium. GTDB lineage: Bacteria > Planctomycetota > UBA8108 > UBA8108 > UBA8108 > UBA8108. The sequence goes on from DODI01000098.1 coordinate 1,345, forward strand.
GCCGCAAGCGGCTCGGGCATGAACTGGGAAAAGCTTCTTGCCGGACGTATCTCCAGGTGACGAAGCGTGATCTTCCTCACCTGTTCCTGCTTGCCGCTGCCTACGAGCCGAAGACCGACAGTGGAGAAGGGTACCCGGGAATAACCCGTCCCTTTTCTCTGCATGGTCTTAACCTCGTTCCAATGCTCGCCATCGTTACCCACGAAGAGGCGAAGCACGTCCCGCCCCACCGCCAGCTTCAACCACTGCCCGGAGCCCCACATCGGCACCACCTGGCCCCGGATCGGGATGTCCTGTTCCCGGGGCATGGCATTAAAATCACCCGGAGGAACGAACGAAATGACTCCATTGGTCTGCTTGTTCAGCACAAATCCGATGCCGAAGAGTGGAGCGCCCTTCTCGTCTCCAAGGAAGATCGCCGTACCCGGGGTGGCATCTTCGAGACGCAGAACGATCTCGTTGAACAGCTCCTTCCCGCTCGGAATCAACGCATAGGAATCAACGCTCGTATTTTCCACCTCACCGCTCAGGGTCAATCCGCGGCCGACATCTTTTCCCAGGGCTGTCTTCTCGGGAAGCTCTCCCTTCCAGTCGAGCTTCGTGAGAGCGGCCGCATCAAGAGCCCAGCCGGGACGACCGGCTCGCCCCCTGGTCTTCACCACGACAGATTCGGGAACCGGCCCTCCCCTGTACATGCAAATTCCGCTGACACCCACCCGGCCCTCGATATAGACCTCATCTGGGGGGCCCGATACGGGTGCCCGCATGAGCTCGTGGTCCCCTCTCATCACCAGGAGATAGCCCTCTTGATGGCGAATCTCGAAGGCGACCTGGTCGAGACCTCGAACCAGATCGAGCGGACTAGGCTCCAGCCTGACCTGCTGGCAACCGTAGAGCCGACCGGCCTTGCCGGCGTGCTCCTTACCCTCTCGCAGCTGGCGATAGGCGGACATGTATCCGCCGGGGCTGAAGCTGAAAAGAACTCCCTCCTTGCCCCGCCAGAGATGGATCAACACCGGCGGCTGGTGCTCAAACAGCGCGAGCCGCAGAACTCCGCCAGCCGGCCATTTGGGCCGTAGCCGATAGATGCCGTTAAGAGCTCCAAGCGGCCTGTTGTTCACGCGCCGTTCACTGATTCGGAGATCTTTCTTGATCCAGACGGCCGGCTCAAGCCATGTCCTCAGAGTGTCCCTGCTCGGAGTCGCCAGTGGGTCCACCAGCTCCCTGAAACAAGTGTATTCAAACGACAGCTCCCTGTCCGGAGCAATGAGCTCCGCGACTCTCTCTTCAGGCGGAAGCTCTACTTTTTTGACCTCGACGGGTTTCGTTTCGGGAGCTGTCCCGGCAGGCTCAGTCCCGGGAGGGACGGGATTCTCAGCTACGGACTCCGGCTCCCTGGGCTTGGACGGTTCCTTCTTTCTCACGGGGGCTGTAGCAGCAGCTCCCGAATCGGGCGCCTTGACCTCCGGCTTTTCTTCGCGGCCGGAGAAGAATAACAGGCTTAACAAGCCGACCATCACGAGGATTCCGGCCGCGGTAGAGATCTTCTCAACCTGAGCCTTCCGCCCCTCGGCAACCTCCACGATCTCAGCTACAGGAACATCAATACCACAGACGAGCTCGGCTAGTTCCTGGTCGAATTGCAGCTTCCGGGCCAGGGCGTTCTGGAGTTTCCTGGACTCGCCGAGGAGCGCCAGCAGCTCATCCGTCTGTTCCCTGGTAAATTCTCCGGGATGCCTTTCACGCAATAGCTTGAGCAGCTCTTTTTCGGCCATCTACGCTTCCTTCTTAGCCTTGCAGCCCCGGATGGCTGCCTTCGCGATACCGAGGGAGGATGCAAGCATTCCCTGCACCACCGCCTGGCTTCTCTTGACCTTCCTGCTCACATCGGCAAGGGATGCGCCTGAACCATAACGTAACTCGAAGGCGTGGCGCTCACCCGCCTCCAGGCCTGAGATGCAATCCTCGAGCCGTTTTCGTTCGGCACCGGGCAACGGCGTATGCCCACCTGCGGTCTTGTCATGTTCAAGACAGAGCCTGGTCCAGTTCGAACCGCTCTTTCGCGAATACTGGCGCAGCCTGGTCTCCGCCAATTGGAAGAGCTCCTCATCAAACTCCCCGAACGCCTCTGAGCCCCGCATGCTGGAGTAGACCTTCCGAAAGACATCG
>DODI01000601.1:0-2503 GCA_003509045.1 Planctomycetota bacterium
CTCTCAACCAGTCTCCTGGCGATCAGGCAACCCTTGGCGTATTCACTGTTTCCGTACAGTTCCCTGGTCTGTTTCGATTCTTTCGAGATGTCGAAAACATCGGGCACCGCGAACTGCATGCGGAAGGCCAGCTCCATGGCCTCGATGCCGGCCTCTAGATGGCTGTCTTTTTCCAGCCGATCCAGGTGTAGCCTGTTGAGGCGGGAGAGCAGGTCAGCCTGCTTTCTTTGCTCGAGCCTGGGCAGGTGCGGATTGCTGAGGTTCTGCATGACGTTCTCGGGTTTCATGCTGGCGATGTTCACATAGGTTCCCGCGTGGGCTCCGGGAAGGAAGGAGCTTCCCCAATTGGCCAGCTTGCCGCGCGGCTGGGCGCGGGGAGACATGGCGACGAAGCCTGGCAGGTCCTGGTTCTCAGTTCCCAGGCCGTAGGTCAGCCACGAGCCCATGCTCGGCCGGTTGGCCTGCAGGACCCCGAGGTTCATCATCAGGATCGCGCCCGCGTGCTCGGGTATGTCCGTATGGCAGGAGTGAATGAAGCAGAGGTCGTCGACGAGCTCTCCGACATGAGGAAAGATATCGCTGACCATTTTTCCGCACTCACCGTAGCGCTTGAAGCCGAAGGGGGAGACCATCAGGCCGTTCTTGGTGTTTCGAAGAGATTTCCGGTTTACCAGCGACGGCCGCTTACCCGCGTGCCTGGCAATGTCCGGCTTGTGATCGAAGGTGTCTACCTGGGAAGGGCCTCCCGGCATGAAGAGCTGGATTACGTGTTTGGCCTTGGGGGCGAAATGAGGAGCCTTTGGCGCCAGGGGTGATATGGCCTGTTTGCCGAGCTCCTTGGTGGAGGCGAAGAGCTCCGGATTCGCCATGACGCCCGCCAGCCCGAGGGTTCCAAAGCCTGCTCCTATTCTTCGGAGTGATTCACGGCGGGTTAGAGGAGCACGGGGATCTCCCCCGAGGTTCTTCTTTGGTTGCGATTCCATGTTTTCCAGTATGCCCTCGGTTTCCTGCAAGTTCCAGCCTTTCAGCCAGAGGTCTCTCTTATACTTTTTTCAGCGTACCTGGATGAACTCGTGCGAGCTCAACAGAACCTGCGCGTATTGCTGGAAACGGGGGATTGCCCCTCCTTTTTCAGCCAGGAAGCTGAGTCCGATTCGAGTTTCTTCTTCTGTCGGCGCCCTTCCATAGAGGATGGCGTAGGCGCGCGCGACCTGGGCCTGCTCTTCTTTTTCTTCCTTCTGGATTCGCTCCGCAAGCGCCTTGGCTCGAGCGATCATGAAGGGACTGTTGAGCATGAACAGATATTGTTGCGGCACGGTGCTCGTGACCCGCTTGGGGGCCGTGCTCGCGGGCGCTGGGAAATCAAAGAGCCGGAGAAACGCATCGGATTCGAAACGGTCCCCGTTCCTGCTGATGGTCGTATAGAGAGTTCGGCGCTTGACGTTGAAGATCTTGTCCGTGGGCTTCCCCCCGATCTTTCTGTCAAGCTCCCCGGTGACGGCCAGCAGGCTGTCGCGCCAGATCTCGATCTCCATTCTTCGGGGGCTCATTCTCCACAGCAGGCGGTTGTCTCCATCCTTATCGAAGTTCTCCTGGTTGAAGCGGCTGCTTCGCTGGTAGGTGGAGGATGAGAGGATCAGGCGGTGCATTTTCTTGATCGACCAGCCGGATTCTTCGAAGGTCGCGGCCAGCCAGTCAAGCAGCTCGGGATGGGAGGGCTTCTCGCCAAGCCGGCCAAAATTGCTTGGCGTGCGGACCAGCCCATGTCCGAAGTGGTATTGCCAGATTCGGTTGACCATGACCCGGCTCGCGAGCGGTTTGCCGGCCTCGAAGATCGATTCGGCAAGCTCCTTGCGGCCGCTTCCCTGCTTGAAGACCGGCCCAGTTCCTCCGGTCATGATAGTCAGGAATTGCCGGGGGGCCACCTCACCTTTCTTGCGCAGATCCCCTCGGATGGCCACGTGCATATCCTTGTTGCCGTTCTCTGCCAGGACGTGGACCTCTCCTTCCGGTTTCGGGGGGGCATTTTTTTTCAGCGCCTGGATCTCCTCCTGGAGCTTTGCGAGCTCCGCCTGGTCGGGCTTGCTCTCCTGGTTGTTCTTGTTCTGGTCGTTCCAGCGCTTGATCTTTTTTTCGAGTTCCTTGATGGAGTTCTGGTGGTCATTGAATCGTTTTGTCATCTCGGCGGATGCCGCGGGACGTTTATGAGTCTTGGAATTCCGGAAGACCCCGGCGATGGAGTAGTAGTCCTTCTGGGGGATCGGATCAAATTTATGATCGTGGCAGCGGGCGCATTGCACCGTCAGGCCGAGGAAGGCCCGGGAGAAGGTGTCGATGCGGTCAGCCAGGGTCTCAGCCTCAGCCTGGGCCTTGGCCTCCGGGTCTCCTCCATCGGATTTGTAGTTAGGTCCGATGGCGAAGAAGCCGGTTCCGTAGAATGCGAGCGGTTCGTCGATCAGGTCTCCGGCAACCTGTTGCTTGACGAACTGGTCGTAGGGCAGGT
>DODI01000441.1:0-5952 GCA_003509045.1 Planctomycetota bacterium
CTGCTCGATCGGGTTCTGCGTCGCCAGGACGAAGAAGGGGTTCGGCAGCGGATTGCGCTTGCCGCCGACGGTCACCTGGCCCTCCTGCATGGATTCGAGCAGGGCGGCCTGCGTTTTAGGCGGCGTCCTGTTGATCTCATCTGCGAGGATGATATTGGCGAAGATCGGCCCCTTGAGGAAGCGGAACTCTCTCTCCCGGCCGCCAGCGCTCTCGTGGATGACCTCCGTGCCGGTGATGTCGGTGGGCATGAGGTCAGGGGTGAACTGGATCCTGTTGAAATCCAGCCGCAGGCAGTCAGCCAGCGTCCGGATCAGGAGGGTCTTGGCGAGGCCGGGAACGCCCTCGATGATGCAGTGCCCGCGGGCGAAGATAGCGATGAGAAGCTGCTCAACGACATCTTCCTGGCCAACGATGACCTTGCCGATTTCTGCCCGGAGCTTGTCAAAGCTCTTCTGCATGCGTTTGACTTCATCCAGGTCTGATTTTTTTGCCATCAGGGTAGCAATCCTTTCTGGGTTGGAGCCTCGCCGGGGGGAGGGAAGTTCGTTATTCCCGGCGGGGGCGGACAGCCGTGATGACGGTGTCTATTTGTTCTGTTGCTGGTCCAGGCCTCAGCGTTGATAGGCGGGAACGAATTTGTACGGCAGCTGAAGAATGATCAGCGCGATAGCCGTTCCGTAGGTCGTTCCCACCTGGTCTCCCATCCAGCTTCCATCGCTGGCCTGGGCTGACTTCAGCCTCCGGCTTATTGTACGGTAGTAATCAGCCCATTCCTTCTTTCCCCTCTGATATTTCGCCTGCGCCAGGTAGAGGTGGGTGTAGAAGTAGTGACCCCAGGAGCGGTTGATCTCGGAGTGAACCGATATCGTCCGGTCGCAATAGCGCAGGCATTTCAGGGCAAGGGGGCTGTCGTATTCACCGGCGTTGTACAGGGTCGCCACCGCGGCGGCTGTCAACGGCGGCCGTGAGCTTCCGGATCCGATGCTGTAGCGAACACCTCCATCCGGGTTGGTCGAGAGCTCGATGTAGCGAACCGCCCGGCGGATGGTGCTGGCGTTGACCCTGATCCCCGAGTTCTGGCAGGCGCGAAGTCCCTGGATCTGGGTAACCGTCACAGAGCCCTCGTCACCATCCTGGTTGGGAGTGTAGAGCCAGCCGCCAGCCCGGCTCTGGCTGCGCTCGGTCAGACGGACTCCCCTGGCCAGCAGGTCGTGGATACGCCTCTGGCGGGCAACGTTGCCTTCCATGCCGTAGGCCTCGGCAAGAAAAAGGAGAGTGAAGCCATGTCCGTGCAGTGACCGGCCCTGCTCCGCGGCGGTGGCGAAGAGTCCGCTTCTCTGCCCGGTTCGAAGGAGGAAGTCGGTGGCCTTGCTGATGGACTTGGCGTAGGGGCCGCGGGTCGGGGTGCTGCCGGTGGCCAGCAGGCCGGTTCCGGCCAGCGCCGTCATTGCCGTGGGGTAGCGGCCGTAGCCTCCCTGGTTATTCCAGGATCCGTCAGGGTTCTGGGTCCGGGTGAGGTATTGCGCGCCGCGCTCAATCATCCGGACGATCTCGGGGGTTACGTGTTCCGGCAGGCGGCCGGGCTCTGCCGACACTGATTGCGGTAGAGCTCCACAGAGAACAAGAGCGAGGGCCAGGTGTTTCAGGCAAGGATGTTTGGCGGTCATGGAACGAAGCGCTACCTGGTTCGTTTCTCTAAAACTACCTTCAGCTTCCCCTGCACGACACCGCTCTGAAGGGAGATGCCGAGAAAGAGACGGCCCTTCTTTTCTACAACACCTTCGTAATCGGTTCCGACGAGGAAGGGTTTCCCGGTCTTGCCGATTTTTCCCACCAGGCTGCCTGTAGGGAAGTCCTTGAAGGCAGGAGGAGGGGTTCGCTTGATGGATCGTGTCCCATCCGGGCCACACTTGGTGCCGTTGTGGGTCGCAAGGGTCAGTATCCCGCTCGCTTTCAGCCGGAACTCTTCACCCTCGGAGAGGTCTGCCTGGGAGTCGAACCAGCTGTTCTTCTCGGCCAGGGTGGCTCCTGGGACGTCAAAGGAGAGCCTGGTTACGAGGGGTTCCTGGAAAACGATGCTCAGGATATCCGCGCGCTTGAACCCCAGGGATCCGTAGCGGGTCTTGACCATGAAGTTCTGCTCCTCGATCTGGCCCTTGATCGTGAACTCGGAGGTCTCGACTTCATCCTCTTCTCCCTCGAGGGGGACCAGGTGTAGCTCATCTTCATCTGGTTCCTCAACATTACCCTCAAGCTGCGCGACGAGTTTTTCCGCCCGCGCCTTGATCTCTTCATCTTCTGATTGTTGCGCCTTCTCCAGGGCCTTGAGGGCGGGCAGGCCGATCGCTGTCAGCTTCTCGGTAGCCTCCTCGCGCAGGTCGAATTCCTCATGGCCAAGCTGCTGGATGAGCCCGGCTATTTTCTCAGAGAGGTTCGAGTCTACGCTCGAGCAGAAGCGAATCCGGACCAGCTCGCGCATTGGAACCGTCAAGATCCCATAGGCCGTCTTTACCTTGATTCCCTCGCCTGCCGGTATTCCGGCCAGGCGGGTTCCATCGCGCATGTGGAACATGGGGGGGCTGGGGCTGCTTTTTCGTACCTTGCCGGCCGCAGCAGGAGTTTTTTTCCCTTTCGCGGTCTTTTCAACGCCGCCCGAAACAGCTTTCTTGATCGCCTCGACGAGGGGGATCTTCTTTCCATCAGCCGTTTTTATCTGGACCGGTTTAGCCGGCTTGGCGGGTTTAACAATGACCTGGACGGCTTTCTTTGCTGGAGGGGCTTTCTGGGCTTCCTTGGGGGCATCCTTTTCCTGGGTAGCGGCAACAACCCAGGCGGGAGGGGCGAGAAAGATGAGTGCTGCCAGCAGGATGCCCGAGGCCCGGAAGCTTCCGGGCCGGGAGCAGCAGTTCAGTTCAGTCATGTTCGTGATGCCTTGCATCCCGGGTTATTCTTTCTTTCCAGGGTCTTCATTCAGGTCGTTTCCACCATCTTCGTCCTCGCTGGCCAGCCGGGCCGCGGTGAACCATCCGTATCCTTCAGAATTTCCTACGGAAAGACCGCCGGCAACAGGGCTGATTCTTGGCAAGAGGCCTGTTCCCTTACCCGTGATCTCCACCTGGAGCCAGAGTTCGGACTCTCCTGAGACCGGATCAATTGTCGACACCCGAGTGTACCATTTTTCGCTGCTGCGATCCTGCTCGTTGAAGACGAAAAGCCATCTTCCGTCCTCCAGCACGCGGCGATTGCCATCGTAGTTGGATGCGCCGCCGGCGATCTTCGTTTTCCACCTGGCCTTGAGATCCTTGTCGACCTGCACCAGGGTGACCCCCTTGCTGCTGGATGCCGGGCTGGAGCCAGTGGTTCGCGTGTGCATGCGGCCGCAGTTGGGGCAGTAATAGGAATTGCTTGCAGATGTGGTGCAGGCGAGCGTGATCCTTCCGGTGGCGGGGTCCTCAAAACGGTAGGTCGCCTGCAGGTTGTCTGGAAGGCTGATCTGGTTGAGAGAACGACCGCTTCTTAGCGAGACGATGGTCACCTTTCCCCGGGAGCTGAGCCAGACCGCCTCAGCCGTGGCGTGGAGCAGCTTCGGGCTCGATTTCCTGCTCCAGAGTATTCTTCCGGAGGTTGTGGATCTCACCTCGAGCGACTGGCCCGACATGACGTCGGCTACACCCGGCACCAGCTGGGAACCTGACATGCCTTTTGGCCCCGGTACCAGCTCCCAGTCCCGCAGCCTCCGAATGCCCTTGCCGGCGAGGGAAAAGCGGAGCATTCCCGGCGGCGAGGTTGACTGGGAGAGGAAGTTTCGTCCGTCGAGCCTCAGCTCTCCCTTGACGGAGACTTCACCGGGGCCGGCGCGCCAGAGGTATTTTCCCGTGTCGCGGTCTATGCAGACCAGGTAGCCGGTCGGCAGCAGAACGACCACGTCTCCTTCGCTGGAGAAATGAGCCTTCGGGAAGAGATTCTTCGTTCCGGAGGAGCGGATCGAGCCGAAGAAGGCCCGCCTCTGGGTGTACCGTTCGAGGGCGTGCGGATAGTTTTGCGTCCATGCAAGGTTGAACCCGGCAGCGTTGAAGGCCTCCTGTTTTTCAGCTGGATCACCCGGCTTGCCCGGCACCGGGCTTGCTGGGATGGGCAGCTCGAAGGCGTAGCAGCCCGCCGCCGTAAAGAGAACCATCCGGTCTCCGTTGATATGTCCGACAGCGGGTTCCTCCACATGGCTCTGCAGGCGATTCTTGATGGTGTCGATCTCGGGGAAGCCGGGCAGGCGCCGTTCGAGGACAACAGTTCCCTGGCTGTCAGTCGCCCTGAGCCTGTTGGCCTTGAGCGAGAAGGTTACCGGGAAGGGATCTGTTCCCGGAGCCGCCGCGACCAGGCTTCCGTGGTCCTCGTCCAGCCAGTAGACCTGTCTCCAGGCCGCGCCTTCGCCGGGCTCCCTGATTCCGCGCAGGCGAGGCTGGCCATGATCCTCAGGCGCCGTGCGTTCCAGTAGGTCGGTGATCTCCGGCAGCCTGGCCAGGACGGGGTAGTCTTCGCAGAGCATCAGGAGATGACTGCGGGCATTCTGCGGATGGCCTGCGGCCAGTTCGATGACTGCGAGGCGCGCCTCGGCCTCCGCCGCGCTGGGAGTGTGGGCGCCGAAGAGGGCGACCTTCTGAAGGGACTGCGCCCCGGGGTCTTCGGATAGTGATTTCCTGTAGCGGGCATCCTCGCCTGCAAGCAGCTCGTCGAGGAGCTCCTCCAGCTCCTGTTGAGCGGCCTCCGCTTCTTCGGCAGGCTCGCGGCCGTAGCGCAACCGGCGGAGAACATCGGCCGCGTAGAGCCGTACATCGACCATATTACCTTCGCTGGAGGTCGCGAATTTCCCATCCTCGGGCAGGAGAGCGGCGTAAGCTTTCGCCGCCAGGGCGGGGGATTCCTTCAGGAGCAGGTCGGCTTCCCTCAGGCGCCAGTCGAGGTATTCCTGGCGTTTTTTGATGAGGGGGGGCTTCTTCCCGGTCCTGCCGTAGCTGAGCATCCGGTCGATGTATTGCGGATCCTTCCGCTCCACACAGAGTCGCCTGACGGTCGAGATGATCTCGGTCTCTACAAAACCTCTGAAGGATTTGCTCTGCGCGCCGTCGAGGAGCTCGTAAAAGATGTCGAGAGCCTCGGTGTATTTCCCCTCGGATTCAAGCAGACGCGCGTTTTCGAATCGCTTGCCTCCGGGCTCCCGGGCGATGCGGTCCCAGGATTCCTGTTGTGGGAGGATGGCCGCGATTCCCCAGGACGCCACATTCAGCAATTGATCATCGAGGGAGAAGAGGCTGCTCTTGTAGCCGTCCGGAATCCGCTCGTCTCTGAATCGAAGCTTCTCGATGACCTTGCCGCTTTCGCGGTCGACCTTGGCGATCGTATTGCGGGTCCGCGGAAGGTAGATATACCCGCCGACGAGGCACCCCATGCCGCCCGAGCCTGCCGCCAGCTCGGCCTTCCAGGCGTCTTCTCCGTTTTCGAGCGACACGGCCATGACTTCAGATCCGCCAATGTAGATTCGTTCGCGATCGGCTCCAAGGAGCTGGTTGTCTCCTGCTTGAAAGCTTCTCTCCCAGAGGAGCTTACCCGAGACGGCATCGAAGCTGCTGAGGTAGTTGCTGTCCGGGGGGGCCGCGAGGAGCGCCGGGCGTTGAGCATCGGAGACGATGATGGGCTGGGAGTGAATCCAGGTATGGCTCTTCTGTTCACGGTTTTCTGACCGGTAGCGGGTCATCCAGAGCAGACGTCCGTTGCTGGCATCGACCGAGCAGATCATTCCATTGCCGGGAGCGGTGTAGACGATTCCGCCGCTGGCGGCGGGACTCGAGCCGCCCAGTAAATTGTTTCCGTAGCGCTGGTAGTAGCTTGCGTTGAAGGAGTAGAGGCGGGTCAGCAATTTGATGGAGCCTTCATGGGTTATTCCCACCAGGTAAAAG
>DODI01000130.1:0-2772 GCA_003509045.1 Planctomycetota bacterium
GGCCGATGCCAGCTTCAAGCCGGGACTCTACGGTGACCCGGCTGCGGATGCCGACAACTCAAAGCATCGCTGGATGGTCTACTGTCTTGATAAAAAAAGCGGCAAGACCATCTGGGAGAGCCTTGCCACAGAGGGCTCGCCCCGGGAGAAGCGCCACATCAAGGCGACCTTCGCCAACTCTTCGCCGGTGACCGATGGGCGCTACGTGATCGCCTTCTTCGGCTCCCAGGGGCTCTTCGCCTTCGATCTCGAGGGAAAGAAGCTGTGGTCGAAGGATCTCGGGCGTCTCGATGCGGGAGCCCATGATCTTCCCGAATACGAGTGGGGCACGGCCAGCTCTCCGGTCATCTACGGGGATCTTGTGATCGTCCAATGTGATGTCCAGAAGAGGTCCTTTATCCTCGCCGCCGACATCAGGACGGGCGAGACGCGTTGGAAGACCGACCGGGATGAGCTGCCATCGTGGGGAACCCCCGCGATCGTCGAGGGCCCGAAGGGACCGGAGCTCGTCACCAACTCATCGAATTTCATTCGAGGCTACGATCCGCTCACAGGCAAAGAGCTCTGGCGGCTCGGCGGCAGCTCGAAGATTACCGCCCCGACGCCGGTGTTCTCCGATGGGCTGATCATCGTCTCGAGCGGGCGACACCCTGAACGGCCGATCTTCGCGGTGCGTGCCGGCTCCCGTGGTGATCTCACCCTGGCCAAGGGAGAGACCTCCAATGCCGGCGTAGCCTGGAGCATGGTACGGCGCGGGCCTTATATGCCGACCCCGGTCATCTACAAGGGGCTGCTCTACGTTCTGCACAACAACGGTCTGTTCGACTGCTACGAGCTCGCCACCGGCAAGGAGATCTACCGCCAGCGTCTTCGCCACGGCGGCAGCGGCTTCAGCGCCTCTCCGGTGGCGGCCGATGGAAAGCTCTACCTGCCGAGCGAGGACGGGGACATCTTTGTCATCAAGGCCGGCCGTGAGTTCAAACAGCTGGCGAGGAACTCCATCGGAGAATTCCTCATGGCGACCCCGGCGCTCTCAGGCGGAGCCCTTTACGTGCGGGCTCACCACCATCTCCTGGCGATCGGACGCTGAGCATCAGCGGATGAATTGTTGGACGGCGTCGGCTCCGAGGCCGACCTCCTCGAAGTGTGCTTTGCACATCTCGATCTTGGTGTGGACGTCATCGTGTCCGATCGGCTGGTCATCCTCGTCGTAGTAGACCAGCGCTCCGCAGACATGAAAGAGAGTGATCATCTCTTCTTCGGTTTCATCCACCACGAGGGTGTGAATCTCCCCCGGGGGCTCGAAGACGTAGGTTCCCTCGGTGGCGACCCAGTCGTGCTCGAGGTAGCGTCAGGAGCCCTTGATGACGTAGCCGTGGACAGGGGCGGGATGACGATGGCGGGTGAAGACGCCCGAGCGCGCCACCTTCAGCAGGTTGACCCACTCACCATTGACGGTGTTGAGCAGCAGGGGGCGGAACCAGACCTTGTCGGCCTGGGGAACCCAATACCTGTCGTCCTCGGGCATCGCCTGGGTGACGAAATCAGGAATGGCGTGGGATGCTTCAAGGGAGGGTTTCATGGGGTTGTCCTCTGGGCGAAGGGAGGGTGTTGGTTGAACAGTGTTCAGGGCACAGGGAGCGAGGATAGTCAAAGCCGGTCCCGGTGTATAGTTTCGAAGCGGGAATCATCATCTTCATGGACGGGGGACAGGATTGTCGGGCTATAATGCGTGGTCCGGAGAAGGGCGCCCTGCGCGGCCGCTTCCCGGCTTCCCTTGACAGTGGAGACAATATGAAGAAGCTCACGATTTCGCTGACAGTAGCGCTGACGGCGCTGCTTTTGACAGCCTGGATTTCCGCTGAGACTGCCCCGAAGAGGCCGAACATTCTCTTCGCCATCGCCGATGACTGGGGCTGGCCGCATGCCGGCGCCTATGGTGACCCGGTGGTCAAGACCCCGACCTTCGACCGCCTGGCGAAGGAGGGCATCCTTTTCAACCATGCCTATGTTTCTTCCCCATCGTGTACCCCGTCGCGCGGAGCGATCCTGACGGGGCAGTGGCACTGGCGTCTCGGCGGCGCCGGAAACCTGTGGAGCGTCTTCCCTGACCGGCTGGCCACCTACCCGGAATTGCTCGAGAAGGCCGGCTACCATGTCGGCGCCACCGGCAAGGCCTGGGGGCCCGGGCGTACCGAGACCAGGGGGCGGAACATCGCCGGCAAGAGGTTTAAGAATTTCGGATCCTTCCTCTCATCGGTGCCAACCGACAAGCCCTTCTGCTTCTGGCTTGGAACCAGTGATCCGCACCGGCCCTTTCGCAAGGGCTCGGGCGCGCAGAGCGGCATGAAGATCGATGATGTCGTCGTCCCGGCCTGCTTTCCGAACGTCGCCGAGATTCGAGGCGATGTGGCGGATTACTATTGGGAGGTGCAGCGCTTTGACCGCCTGGTCGGCGCCGCGGTGGCCGCGCTCGAGAAAAACGGCCAGCTCGACAATACGGTCATCTTCATGACCGGCGACCACGGCCTGCCCTTTCCCCGCTCCAAGAGCAACCTCTACGATACCGGGGCGCGCGTTGGGCTGGCGCTGCGCTGGGGGGCGAAGGTGGCGGGCGGCCGGACGGTCGATGATTTTGTTAGCCTGACCGATATAGCTCCAACCTTTCTTGAGGCGGCGGGGGTCAAGGTGCCGGCCGATATGACCGGCCGCAGCCTGGTGAATATTTTCGAGAGCAGGAAATCCGGGCAGGTGGAGCCGGGCAGGGGGTTC
>DODI01000602.1:0-3949 GCA_003509045.1 Planctomycetota bacterium
TCTTCGCTGGTCTCCACCAGGCCGATACCGAAGAGTTGCTCCCAATAGCGGTTGACGATCACCCTGGCCGTCAGCGGGTTCTGGCTGTCCACAAGCCAGCGCGCCACGCCCAGGCGGTCCGGCTTGCTGCCCTCGGGCAGGGCGGGAAAGACCGCAGGGGTCCCCGGCTGAACCGCTCGGCCCTTCTGCTTGAAGTTCCCCCGAACATGGATGTTGGTCTTCCGCAGACGATTGGCCGGGCGCTCGGCCATGACCGGCGAGGTTGTCGTCTTGAGAGCGCCGATCTTCTTTTTCAGCTCGGCGATCTTCGCCGCCTCGGGCGAGGCGGCGGCGGACCCGGCAAAGGCAAGGATCTCTTTTTTCTGCGCATCGCTGAGCTTCGCGCCGCTCTCGGGAACCGTGAGCTCGATGCTGGGCTTGGGAACGGCGGGCGGACTGTGGACGAACAGCGGCTTGCGATCCGCATCCAGCAGCGCCACCCGGAAGCCGGCGAGTCGATAGCCAACATCTCCATCGGTACGATTCCAGATGACGACCTTGTCGACACGACTGGCCGATCCGAGGTCCACCTCCCACCACGGACCCTGGTCCTCTTTCGTATGGGTGGTCGACTTCGCGACGTTGTGGTCACCGTCGGTATTTCCATCGATCGCCAGGGCGGCCGGGCCATTGAAGCCTGTGCTCGACTGGCGGGCCTTTCCCTTGACGGCGAGATTCTCGCCGCCGCTGAAGATCTGCACCTCGGCGAGGGAGAGCCAGATCTTCCGGCCGGGAATCCCAACGCGGACGAAACGCGGCTTGATCGGACCCTTGCCGATCTCGAGCTTCCTGGCGGCCGCAGCCTCGCGGCTCTTCTTTTCCAGCGCCGCGATCTCTTGCTCATACGCGGTCCGCTGAAGCTTCTGGGCCTCCGAGACCACCTTGAGTGTCGGACTCTCATTGCCGCGGTCGGCATCCTCGCTCTGGTTCCAGATGGCGAAGAACCTGTAGTACTCTTCCTGTGAAATGGGATCGTATTTGTGGCTGTGGCATTGAGCGCAACCGAAGGTCATGCCCATCCAGACCTGCATGGTGGTGTTGATCCGATCAACCACCGCGGCCACACGAAACTCCTCATCATCGGTGCCGCCTTCGGAGTTGGTCATGGTGTTGCGGTGGAAGCCCGTGGCGATCTTCTGCGATTCCGTCGCGTTCGGCAACATGTCCCCCGCCAGCTGCTCAATCGTGAACTGGTCAAATGGCAGGTTGTCGTTGATGGCCCCGATCACCCAGTCCCTGTAGGCCCAGATGGTTCGCTCGGGATCCTGCGCGTAGCCGGCGGAATCGGCGTAGCGGGCCAGGTCAAGCCAGACGCGCGCCCAGCGCTCTCCGTAGCCCTTCGAGGTCAGCAGGCGATCCACCAGGGCCTCATAGGCTCTGTCGCTCTTATCGTTGACAAAGGCATCCACCTCCTCGATCGTCGGCGGCAAGCCGGTCAGGTCAAGCGAGAGCCGGCGAATGATCGTGTGACGATCAGCCTCGGGAGCCGGCTTCAGACCCTCCTGGTCGAGCCGCAGAAGAACGAAGTGATCAATCGTGGTGCGCACCCAGTCGGGATTCGAAACCTTCCCGGGATTGTACAGGCGAAGCGACTGGAAGGCCCAATGGGTCCTGCTGGCGGGATTCTCGGCAGCGAGAGCTTCGGGCCAATCAAGTCCCTGGTCTATCCAGGCTCGCAGCACCCCCACCTCGGCGGCCGTGAGGCGCTTGCTCCGGCCGGGGGGCATGGCCTTCTTCGGGTCTGTAGCCGCCACCAGGTGGATCAACACGCTCTCGGCGCTCTTGCCCGCCAGGAGAACCTTGCCGGACTCGCCGCCGCGGAGCGCGGCTGATTTCCGATCAAGCCGCAGATCTCCCTTGTGCTTGACTCCCTTGTGACAGCGATAGCAGGAGCGCTCAAGGAGTGGCTTCACATCTGCCTCGTAGCTCACCTTTCGATCCGCCGCGGGAGGAAGCCCGGCGGCCCCCTCTTCTGCCGGCAGGCAGACCGCGGCAAAGAAAGCGGCTCCCAGGAAAAGAATGATCTTGTAGAACATGTTGGCCTACCTCGATAAGGCTATGCCGTCATCAAAACCGCTCCGCGGCACACCTGGAACATCTTACTCCTTTGGCAGGAAGGCCATAAAGGCCTTTTGCAGGAGAACTCAAAAAGCGGGCGGGAATCGCAGCTCAGCCCCTTCGTTCGAGATCATCTTCGATGAGCTTGATGGTCCTCCTGACAAGATCCCGCAGGGTCTTGCTCCTGGTCCGGCTGGCCCTCCTCAGATCCTCGAGGGCATCCTTCGCCCCCGCGCCGAGCTTGCCAAGGCAGGAGCAGGCGAATCCCCTCACATAGCGGTCATCGTGACCCAGCGCCTTTCGCAGCAGGGAGACATCCCGCGGCTGGATCTTCTTCAGGGCCTCATAGCCCATCGCCCGGGTGTATTCGTCGCCCAGGAGCTCAAAGAGCGCGGGAGCGGCGCCCTGCGCCTCGGAGCCCAGCTCGCCAGCCGCCTCGACAGCCGCCCTGCGAACATCGGCGTTCTCTTCCCCTACGACGGCGGCAAGGGCCGCGACAACCTTCCCGGTATCCTTACGGCAAACAACGAGGGCCCGGGCGCTCGCCATGCGAACCTTGACCGGCCCCTTCGCAAGCAGGGAGAGCAGCAGCTCCTGGGAGGCGGAGGCCTCATCGCCGGTCTTCATGAGTGCGACGATCGCCGCCGCCCGCAACGCCTCTGCCTCTTCCCCGGCAGAAGCCAGGGCGCGCAGAGGCTCCGCGGCGGCCTCGATTCCGGCCGAAAAACCGCCCAGGGCCTCAACGGAGGCCCGGCGCACAGCCTGGTCCTTGTCCTGGAGCAGGACAGGCAGCTCGCGAGCCAGCCCCGAGCCATTGCCGCCCAGCGATCCCAGCGCGTGAGCCGCGAGGGCACGCACGCCCGGATCCGAATCTTTCAGCGCAGCGAGGAGGGCCTGTCCGGCCGGCGCCGCCGGCGGGCCAACGGAACCGAGAGATGCCGCCGCGGCTCGGCGGAGCTCCACCGAGCTGTCAGCCAGCGATCTGATCAGGATCGGCAGAAGCTTCACCTGCTGGTCGGCCTCCAGCTCTCCTGCGGCTGAAACAGCCGCCGCCCTGACCTGTTCATTCGGGTCTTCAATCAGCTCGAGAAGCGCAGCTGCGTATTCCCGGGCGGGAAAGCCGAGAGCCGCCAGGGAGCCAACACAGGCCGCCCGGACACGGGGCTCATCATCCTCAAGCCCTCCCAGCAGCTCCGGCAGCGCCTCCTTGCCAGCCTCTCCCGCCTGGCCGAGCGCCTTCGCGGCGCCAAGGCGCGCCAGCGGGAGGCCTCCTCCAAGGGTGTCGCGGAATCGATCGACAGCCGCCCGGGCCGTAAAACCCAGGGCAAGGATGAACCGTTCCGTCTGGTCGCCGGAGAGCTTCTCCTCCGACAATTTCTTCAACAGGAGCGCGGCCGCCTCGTCTCCAAAGACTCCCAGGGCGCGGGCCAGAGCGGAGTCCCGGCGAAGCTCGCCGACACGAGCCGCCGCGGCGATCAACCCCGGCAACACTGCCCGGGCCCGGCTGCCGAGGCGTTCGGCAACGAGCGCCACTGCCTGGATCGTCTCTTCCTCTCCCTCATCAAGGAGGGCGGCGAGCTCGCGAGCCACGTCCCCTGGCCGCTGCCGCGAGAGCGCCTGGACTGCCGAGCTTCGAACCGACTCCTCAGAATCCTCGAGCCGGGCCATCAGCATCGGGACCAGCCTCTCGGCTGGGAGGCCGAGCTTGCTGAGCGCGGAGATCGCCGAACCGCGAACCGGCGCATCGCCATCTTCGAGCGCCTTGACAAGGGCCGGCACCGCGGGCTTGGCCCCGGATCCCATGAGACTGAGAGCTCGAGCCGAACCCCGGCGTATTGGAGCCTCGGCGCTT
>DODI01000433.1:0-10389 GCA_003509045.1 Planctomycetota bacterium
GCCCAGAAGGAAGAGTCCAAGAGCCGGTCCGTTCCCGGCGTCGAGAAGGCTCCAGCCAAAAAAAAGGCCGGGCTGTTCACGCGTGGGGTGTCATCGAATGACATCGTTACCTTCACCACCCAGCTCTCGACCCTGCAGGATGCGGGCCTGCCGATCGTTCGAAGTCTCAAGATCCTTGAAGAGCAGCAGAAGCCCGGCCGGTTCAAGGAGCAGCTTGAGGAGGTCTCCAGCGAGGTCGAGCAGGGGAGCACCCTCTCCGAGGCCATGGCCAAGTATCCCAAGAGCTTTGACAAGCTCTACATCAGTATGGTGAAGGCTGGCGAGGCTGGTGGAGTACTCGACGTCATCCTCAGGCGCCTGGCCGGCTTCATGGAGAAGTCCCAGAAGCTGCGTAAACAGGTCAAGGGCGCGTTGATCTATCCGGCCGCGGTTATCACCGTAGCCATTCTCATCCTCGTGGTCATCATGCTTTTCGTGGTCCCTGCGTTTGAGAAAATGTTCGCGGATATCGGTCAGGCGCTCCCCGCTCCCACCCAGCTGCTGCTGAACACGAGCCAGGCGATCCAGACCTACTGGTACCTGATTCCCCTGATTCCCATATTTATGATGTCCATCATGAAGATGATCGCCCGGACCGAGGCGGGTGAGAGGTGGCTCGATGCGTTCAAGCTCCGGATGCCGGTCTTTGGAAATATCATCAAGAAATCTTCTGTAGCCAGGTTCTGTCGTACCCTCGGTACCCTGATCGCTTCGGGCGTGCCGATCCTGGAGGCTCTGCGGATCGTCAAGGATGCTGTTGGCAATGTCGTCATCGCCAATGCTATCGAAGACGTACACGGTAGTATTCGCGAGGGCGACACCATCGCTGACCCTCTGCGGGCCTCGGGAATTTTCGACGAGCTCCTGGTCAACATGATCGACGTAGGGGAAGAAACTGGCGAGCTCGACAAGATGCTCATGAAGATCGCCGACAACTACGAGGCCGACGTCGACGTTGCCGTAGAGGGAATGTCGAGTCTGCTCGAGCCGTTGCTGATTGTCGGGATGGGATTGGTGGTCGGTTTTATCGTCATCTCTCTCTTCCTGCCCCTGGTCTCGATCATCAAGAATATCGGATAGCGGTTGACGAGAAACAGGGGGAAATCAGCAAGCAGCCGCCCTGAGCCTCAGGCAGGGGATCGGTCGCCGATTCCTGGCAAGGAGCTTATCTGTGAAGAGCTCCGCCAAGGGGGCGGTGGTACAGCACGTCGATTGGCGAAACTCCTCGGGGTTGCAAAGGCCGACTACAAGGACTTCAGGGCCAGGCTCTACACTCTCCAGGAGGAGGGCCTCCTGGTCCGGGTGCCGTCGGAGTCGGGCGGCAAGTGGGAGCTTCCCGAGAGGACGCCCCTGCGGGTTGGCCGGCTTCAGCTCGATCGTCGGGGCTCAGGCTTCTTCCGGCCCGTCGACAGCTCCGAGGATGATATCTTCGTTCGATCGTCACATCTAGAGGACGCTTTTCCCGGCGACCTGGTGCTCCTGCGGCTGACCTCTGCCGCCCGGGGCGATCGTCTTGGGGAAGGCCGGGTCGTGGAAGTCATCGAGCGCGGCCGGAAGCTGCTGCGAGGAACCTTCTGGAAGGGAAAGGAAGGCGGGCTGGTCGCCTGCGATGATCCCCGCATGCCCTCGGATGTTTTTATTTCCCAGGATGACATCAAGGGACTGGAGGATGGCGGAAGGGTTCTGGTGCGGCTCACCACGGGCTCCCGCGGCCGGTTTCCCTTCGGCGAGGTGACGTTGGTGCTCACCAATGAAGACAGCCTGGAGGCCGATTTCGAGGTCGTCAGGGCGGAGTTCGATCTGCCGGTCGAGCACGGCAAGGGAGTTGTCGAGGAGGCGGCTGCCCTTCCCGCGGTCAAGGATGGCGAGGGCTGGCCGGATCGCAGGGATCTGAGACAGCTGCGGACCTTTACCATCGACCCGAAGGATGCCAGGGATTTTGATGACGCGGTTTCCCTGGAGCTGCTCGCCGGGGGCAAGCTGCGCCTCGGGGTCCATATCGCGGATGTCTCCCACTATGTTCAGCCCGGCTCGCTGATCGATCAGAGCGCCGAGTTTCGCGGTACCTCCATCTATCTTCCCGGCAGGGTCATCCCGATGCTGCCGGAGCGCCTGGCGAACGATCTCTGCAGCCTGCGCCCGGATGAGGACCGCCTGGTCAAGACGGCCTTCCTGACCTTCTCAAGCTCGGGAGAGCTGCTCGAGACCGAGCTCTGCCGCAGCGTCATTCGCAGCCATCGGCGCTTCACCTACGGCGAGGCGCTTGCGATCCTCGACTCACTCGAGGGCAAGGAGGTTGACAGCGCCGAGCTCCCGCCGGACCGCGAGGAATACGAGGAGATCCTCGCCCGCATGGCGTTCCTGCGAGATTCTCTCAAGGATGCCCGAACTCGCCGGGGCGCTCTCTTTCTCGATCTGCCCCAGCTGAAGATTCGGGTGAGCGAGAATGGCGAGGTCGAGGGTGTCGACAGGGAGCAGGGGGATCCGGCGCATTCTCTTATCGAAGAATTCATGCTGGCGGCCAACGAGGCGGTCGCCCGCTATCTCATTGACCAGGACCTGGCGATCCTGGCACGGGTGCACCCCGCGCCTACCGATGAGAAGCTCGCGGATTTCCGCGAGCTGCTCGGGGCCCTGGGTTTTGAGCTCCGCGCCCGCCCCGAGGTAGGCGACCTGCAGCGGCTGGTGGACGAGGTGGTCGGCGGCCCCCTCGCCGTCACCGTGCAGATCGGCCTGCTGCGAACCATGGGCCATGCCGAGTATACGCCGAAGGCGGATCTCCACTACGCCCTCTCAACCACCGCCTATTGTCATTTCACCTCCCCGATTCGCCGCTATCCCGACCTGGTGGTCCACCAGGTGCTCGAGGAACATCTCAAGGGTCTTGACGGAGGCCGGGGCATGACCTCGGCGCGCAGGGCGCATTGGTCGCAGAAGGTCGAGGGGGTCGCTCCCCATGCCTGCAAGGCCGAGCGCCGGGCGGAGGATGCAGAGAGGGCGATGCAGGCGGCGGCGCTGATCCGTTTTCTCTCCCCGCGGCTCGGAGATGAGATGGGGGGAAGTATCATCTCGATTCACGCCTTCGGTTTTTTCGTTCGACTCGATGAGCTTCCGATCGAGGGGCTGGTGCCGGTGGCGACGCTCTCGGCCTATTATGAGTTCGATCCCTCCACCCAGACCCTCGAGCCCGCGGGTAAGGCAAGGGGCCAGGGTAAAGGCCGCGGCCGCTCCGGCGGCAAGGGCCGATCGCGGGGCCAGGGAAGAGGCGGACGCTCAGGGGCTCCGAGCTTTCGTCCCGGCCAGCGTGTGCGGGTCAAGCTCACCGAGCTCAACTCCGCCTCCAGGCAGATCAGCTTTGAGCTTGCCCAGTAGGCTCCCGGGCTGAAAGAATAGACAGTCTTCGATTCAAACCCTGGAGTGTCAAGATGACGGTATCCTGCATCCTCTGCTGCTGCCTGCTTGCCCAGGCCGATGGTGGATGGGAGCTCTCCGGCAAGACCGGCGGCTCCGAAGTCCGCCTCGATGCGCTGGCCAGGGAGCTCTCGACTTCCAGAGAACTGGCGCTTGAAAAAATCCGCACAAGGTTGGAGCTGGCTCCCGGCAAGCTGTCCATTCGCTGGGTTATCCGGTTGCGCCGGTCCGGGGAAGGCCTTGCAGCCGTGAAGGCCGAGGCCGGGTGGACCGAGGTGGGGAAGACGGAGGTGGTCGTAACGATACCGGCCTGGAGGTACCTGGCCTTTCCTTCAAAGGTTCGCCGGGTGGTCGTTCACGAGGCTGTGCACGCCGTGATGGCCTCCAGGATCGGTACGGCCGAGGCCTACCTGGCCGTTCCGGTCTGGTTCAGGGAGGGAACAGCCCTGCTGGTTTCGGGAGAAGGGCGGGAAAGAGTCAACGACCGAATTTCCGCTACGCTGCTGAAGGGAGGCTCTTCCGCTGACTTCCTGGCGGGAGTGACCGGACGACAAGTCTATCCGGCTGAGGGCTACCTGTCGGTTCTCTGGATTGAACAGCGCCTGGGGGCCTCGGGATTCCGAGCGCTTCTCTCCCGCCTGGCGGAGGGTGGAGTTTTTAAGGCCGAGCTTGAGAAGCTCACCGGTTTACGGATGGCAGGACTTGAAAAAGCCATGCTGCAGGACTCTGTACGGCGGATTTCCAGGCGGATCTCAAGCCCTTCTGAGCGCCTTTTCAAGGACGCTCTAAGGCAGGCTCAAGCGGGGCATTATGACCGCTCACGCGAGAGCCTGAGCGTCCTGGGGAGCATTGGAGAGAGCCTGGCGGTCCATGATTCGGCCATTTTTCTGCATGCGAGAACGCTGGTCGAAGAAGGGCGCTATTCGGAGGCTGCCGGGCAGTTTGAGGGACTGCTGCGGAAGGGATACGAGGTATCCTGGGAGCCGGAGATTTTCGAACAGCTTGGCCGCTGTCGAGCCGGAATGGGAAAGCCTCGGGAAGCCATCCTGGCCTGGAAGATGGTGGCGGAGCGTTTTCCCCACGACAGCGCCGTTCAGGGACGTATTGCTGTTTTACTCGACAAGCTGAAATAGAGGGAGCATTCGTCTTCCGGGTTCTGCTTAATCGAGGCGACTCCTTGGGGTATCATTGACAAACTTTACCGGACCAAGGATCTGGCCCAAGGTGCTGGAGAATGACCGGAGATTAGGTTTTACTCATAATGCTGGTATCTTTGTATGAGGCCGTCAGATGTGTCGTGGCGGTCGCGCCGGGCATGAGCCCGCGGGAGTGCCGGACGTTTAAGAAAAATTTTAGAGGTTGAGATGTCTTCGTTTAAACCCAAAGAAGAAATGAACCCGGCTGAGCGTTTCATGGCCTTCATCAAGGCGAATGAAAAGGTCTTCTGGGTGTTGCTCCTGGCGTTTTTAGGTTTCAGTTTCGCTTTCGGAACGCAGATCGCGAGTGTGATGGGCCCCAGCGGTCCAATGGTCAGGGTTGGTGACGATCAGGAAATCTCCAGGTTGGAGTTCGATCGCGAGAGCAAGGACCTGAGGAATACTCTCAGGATGTCGAGCCCGCTGTTCACGATCGAGCCGTTCTTTCCGACCATGCCCCCCCAGCCGAAGTACAAGACGATCTATCCGTGGGGCCGCCCCAATACCGAGACGGGCGAGTCGGCTACGAGGAGACCCCTCAACTACCGCGAGTTTCTTCTCTTTCGAGGTGCGGCTTTAGACCGGGGCCTCAAGGTTTCCGATGCCGAGTTTGATGCGGCTTGCGGCGAGCTCTGGAAGAAGATCTATGCCACGCAGAAGGTTAACGATCCGGATCATCTTGGGAGGAGGGGGATCCCTCTGCCCCAGGGAGGGCAGATGGATTTCAGGTTCCTGCAGGCGCAGAAGGCTGAGAAGGAAAGAATCCTCGCCGAGCTCAACAAGAAACACAACTTTGATAAAATGCGCGGCTTCCTTCAGCGGCATTTCGCAGATCTCCTGTCCGGCCGCGGAATCCCGCCGCGAGTCCCGGACCCCGAGTTTGTCGAGGGCGACGAAGGGTCTGGAAGCGCTTTTGATAATGGTAAATCCAGATTTCAGGCGCGAGATTTCAAGTCTGCAAAGGCCAGCTTCCAGCGCGCACTGGCTGGAGCGAAGGCGACCAATGACAGCAGCATCATCTCGCTGTGGATCCGCAGCTGCAAGGGAGAGCCGCTCATTTCGCTTCGCGCGTTCGATGAGAAGCTTCGAGACCTGCTCCTCATTGCCCGGCTCGATGAGCTCATCAGCTCCAGGGCCCAGGTCTCCGGCAAAGAGGCCTACGATGAATTCAAGAAGTTGCAGCACACCCGGAAGTTTGACTGGGTCAAGCTGACGGCTCCGGAAGAATTGTCGAAGAAGGTCAAGGAGTCGATGACCCAGGAAGAGCTCGAGACCTATTTCAATGAGAACAAGGCCTCTTATAATTCCGACACCCGGCTGAGCTTCAAATACCTGACCGTTTCTATTGAGGGTTTTCTGAAGGAGGTCGAGGCGAAGGTGAAGGAAGAGGACCTTCTCATCGCCTACGAGGCCGACAAGGGCTTCTACGCCCGCCCCGGCATTCGGGCCGACGAGGGCATTTTTCAGCTTCTCAATGCCGAGGAGATGAAGGCGCGCGCCGAGCGGATTTACAAGCCGTATGAAGAAGTGAAGGACAAGGTACGCGAGCGCCATGTACGCAAGGCCGCCTCCAGGAAGGTCAGGGAGTTCGCTACCAAGATCAAATCGCGTCTCTATCCCGGGAAGGCCGCTGGAGAGCAGGTCCTCGAGCCCGACAAGCCCCAGGTCTCTTTCGAGGTGCTGGCGGCGGAATACGGGCAAGTAGAGGCGGAGGAGATTCCCTTCGTTACCCAGGCTGATGCGGAGGAGGTCATGGGGGAAGACGGCGCGGGCATCTACAGTGGAACCAACAAGACCACCATCGATTCCTGGTTCGGCGTTGCCAACAGGGAAGGCCGGAAATCAGGCAACTACTCCATCGCTGCCAGCCAGACGAGGAGTCTGAAGAGCGCAAAGTATACCTATGAGGACATCGAGGGTGCCACGACCCGCAACATAGCGAGCTTTACCTTCTTCTCCGATGTCGACATCAAGTCGCCCGGAGAGCGTACCTACGAGGAGGCGCTCGAGGATGTCACCGCCGATCTTCACAAATCGAAGGTCGTCGAACTGCTTGCCGAAGCCTGCCAAGAGAAGGTTGAGTCGCTCAAGGACACTCCGGAAAAATTCGCTGGCCTTGCCGGAAGCGAGATCGAGGTCGCCTTCGATGAAGAGACCGGATTCAAGTCCACCTTCGGTGAAAAGGAGGACTCCGGCGGAGCCTTTCTTCGCAGTAATGGGTCCATCCTGGTTCCCGGCGAAGCAGATGATGATGGAAAGGTCGTCGACGAGCCCCACCCCTCCTCCTCGGCCCTGGTGAGCGCCGCTTTTAATATTACCGAGGAACCCTCCAAAGACGGCAAGCAGCCTGGCGGGCTCGCCTCCGCCTCCGACAAGAAGGAGAGCGCCTGCTTCATCGTGCGCTATGTTTCGCGGCAGAATCCTGATCCGGCTGATTTCGAGACCAGCCGTCCGCGCATTGTCAGAACCCTGAAGGGCGTGAAGGAGAAGGACGTGTTCGATCTCGAGCTGGCCGCTTTCTGGAAAGCCGCGGGCGATGACGATCAGGATGGAGTTTTCAATTCTTACGATAACTGCGTCGGCACGCCCAATCCAAGCCAGGCCGATACAGATTACGATGGCGCAGGGGACGCCTGCGACACCGATGACGACAATGACGGGATCGTAGACGAAGAAGATAATTGTCCGGTCGATGTGAACCCGAAGCAGACCGATGGCGATGGAGATGGGATTGGCAAGGTCTGTGATGAATCTGAGCCGAAGACTCCGGCCGCGGCCGAGCCCAGCGCGGGCTGAGGGCTCCAGGCAGTCCGTACGTCCGTTCAGAACCCCCGCATGATTTCTTCGAGACCCGTATCGATCTCGTCAGCGCAGCTCCTGTAGCCGTTGATATCGAGGCCGATGGGGTCGCTGATGTCCCGTTCGGCCACCAGGCGGAGCTTGCGCTCCATCTCTTCCGCCGACAACTCACAGCTCGCCGCAAGAGCTGCGATCCCCAGCTTGTGGGGGTTGGTGAGCGCGTAGATTCGGTCGGCCTCCTCGAGGATCTCCAGCGACAGCGGGCTCGATTGATGGGATCCGATGTCGCAGCCCCGCTCCTTCATTACGTCAACGGACTCTTCGCTTGCGCAGCTGCCGCCGAAGGCCGATGTTCCGGCCGAGAGGATCCTGTAGCCCAGCCCCTCGAGCTGTTCGATCTCCACCTCCAGCTTGCGCGCGAGGCGCTTCTTGAACAGGGCCTCGGCCATCGGGCTGCGGCAGGTATTGCCGGTACAGACGAAGAGCACGGTGGCCCCTCTGGCAGCGCCCTCGAGCTCTTCAACGCTGAGGTCGCCTTCGCGGAGCACCTCGAAGCCGCCTGGTTTCATCCGGATGACGGTCGAGGCCTGCTCCAACGCTACCGGTCCTCCGTCAAGGATACCGTCAATCCTCCCCTCGAAGTAGCCCCTGACCTCTTCGGCATTGACGGCCGGGGCGCTGCCGGCGGGATTCGCGCTGGGAGCGAGCAGAGGGCCCGAGAGCTGCTCCAGGAGGGCGCGCGCCGTGATGGAAGCCGGGACCCTGAAACCTGTTGTTTCAACCTTGCCGGGACCGGCGGTGGGAAGGACGATTGTCAGCGGGCCGGGCCAGAACCGTTTCATCAGCCGCTCGGCAGCTATCGAGGGTGACGTGCAGCGGCGGATGGCCTCACGGGCATCCGCGACCAGCAAGGTGAAGGGCTTGTCGTCCGGACGATTTTTCAGCTCTTTCAGCTTCTTTGAGGCGTCCTCTCTTCCCTGCAGAGCTCCGAGTCCGTAGACCGTCTCGGTCGGGAATGCGAGCACTCCGCCGTTTTCGAGAATCCCTGCCGCTTCAGCGATGGGCTCGGGGGCCGGGGCTGTCGAATCTACTGATATCCAGGTAGTCATGTCAGGGCCACTTCAGATGGAAGCGGCGACAATGACAAGCTTATTCACCTGACTTTTGCCCCCTCCCGGGTCCCGGGCATGAGAAAATACTTACGATTTTTCCGGGTCCGGAGAATAATCTTTCCGATGGCCGAGCAGGGGGCTTTCGAGGGTCT
This sequence comes from Planctomycetota bacterium, assembly GCA_003509045.1. Classification (GTDB taxonomy): domain Bacteria; phylum Planctomycetota; class UBA8108; order UBA8108; family UBA8108; genus UBA8108. The sequence continues at coordinate 8,710 of DODI01000433.1, forward strand.
TTCATCCGTTGTCCTGTGGGTTATGATAGGCGTTTTTCATCGGGGGAGGTTTCTCCATGTCTCTGCTTGTTGTCGGTTCCGTCGCTCGCGATACGATCCGTACTCCTCACGGGGAGATCCAGGACGCGTTGGGCGGGGCGGCTGTTTATTTTTCTCTCGCCGCCTGCAACTTTACCGATGTGCGGCTGGTCGGAGTTGTTGGAGACGACTTCGGAGACGGTGACATCGAGCTGCTGCGATCCAGGGAGATTGATCTCGCCGGGCTGCAGATCGTCGAGGGCGGCAAGACCTTCCGCTGGAGCGGGGAATATTCAGAAGATATGAATTCCCGTGAGACCCTCTCGGTTGAGCTCAATGTTTTTGAGCATTTTGAGCCGGTTCTGCCCCCCGACTACATCAGCTCGAGCTTCGTGTTCCTGGCCAACGCATCGCCGGCAACCCAGCTCAGCGTGCTGGAGCAGGTCGAGTCACCTGTTTGCGTCATGGCTGACACGATGGATCTCTGGATAGACATAGCCCGGGATGAGCTGGTGGAGCTGCTCGGACGTATCGATGGGATCTCTCTCAACGATTCCGAGGCGCTTCAGCTGACCGGGTGCCGCAACCTGATCGATGCGGGCCAGGCGATCCTGGGCATGGGACCGGCCAATGTCATCGTGAAGAAGGGGGAGCACGGGGCTGTTCTCTTTACAGCCTCGGGTGTTGTCGCTCTTCCGGCCTACCCGACCGGCAGGGTCGTTGATCCGACCGGCGCGGGAGACAGTTTCGCGGGTGCCCTCATGGGCTCGCTCGAGCGGGATGGCTCCGTCGATGAGGAGAGGCTCAAGGCCGCCATAGCGTACGGTTCGGTGGTGGCCTCTTTTACCTGCGAGGGCTTTGGCACCGTCAGGCTGGCGGAAATTGGTGAAGACGAGATCAATGATCGCTTTTTGAAGTATTGCGAGTCACTGCAAATCAGTAGATGATTCATGTCATTAATTATGGCCTCCATAGCGCGGCGGAGCCACCAGGCTCCCGGTGTTGAGCGGGGATCGGATACCCCGGGGATTTTGTTTGAATGAAGACCTCTGAAGTACGCGACAAGTTTTTGAATTATTTCAGCGACAGGGACCACGCTATCCTGCCGTCGAGCCCATCGATTCCGCATGGAGACAAGACTCTCCTCTTTACCAACGCGGGCATGGTGCAGTTCAAGGACATCTTCACCGGGCGCGAGGAGCGCTCACATCCGCGCGCCACCACGGTGCAGAAGTGCGTACGGGCCGGGGGCAAGCACAACGATCTCGACAATGTCGGCTACACCAGCCGCCACCTGACCCTCTTTGAGATGCTGGGCAACTTCTCCTTCGGGGATTACTTCAAGAAGGATGCCATCTCCTTCGCCTGGGAGCTGATCACCGAGGGCTACGGTCTCGATCCCGCCGGGCTCTGGGCCACCGTCTTTCGAGAGGACGATGAGGCCTGGGAGCTGTGGAAGGAGATCTCCGGCCTGCCGGATGACCGGATCGTGCGCCTTGACGAGAAAGACAACTACTGGAGCATGGGGGATGTCGGTCCCTGCGGACCCTGTTCCGAGATTCTTCTCGATCGGGGGGACGCCTTTGGAGAGGCCGACGTGGAGAACGGGGAGCGCTTCTTCGAGCTCTGGAATCTTGTCTTCATGCAGTTCAGCCAGTCGGC
>DODI01000368.1:0-3580 GCA_003509045.1 Planctomycetota bacterium
GCCTATTGGGGCTACGGGTTCCACGAGGATGGAGTTAACAGCGCCCTTGCGGTCTGCCGGAAACTGAAAGAGGAGACCTCCCTGTGAGAGGCGGCCTCTTCATGGCCTGCGCCGAGCTCTTCGGCTTTCGCTCCGGGAAGGAATGGCAGGTCTCGCACTACCTGCTGGAACGCACTGTCTGAGGCCGCCGGCTCCGCGGGATCCTGTAGACCCCCCGGCAGAGATCCCATAGAATCTCGCCGGAGCAAAAAAGTAAACAGACATGAAAGCACTCGTTCTTGAAGAGCTCAAGCGACCCCTGCAACTGAAGGAGCGCGCGGACCCCGCAGCCGGACCGGGCGAGGTGGTCGTCACTCTCCAGGCGGCCTCCCTCAACCGCAGAGACTACTGGATCACCCAGGGACTCTATCCTCGCATCAGGATGCCTGTGGTCCTCGGCTCCGACGGCGCCGGCGTGGTCTCCGCCGCGGGAGAAGGAGTCGACGATGAGCTGGTGGGCAGCGAGGTCCTGATCCACCCGGCGAAAAACTGGGGAGACGACCCAGGCGCCCAGGGAGAAGATTTCGAGGTGCTCGGAATGCCGGCAGATGGAACCTTCGCGACCCATCTGCTGACGACCCCGAGCCAACTGCACCCACTGCCCGGGCATCTGAACATGTTTGAGGCCGCGACTCTCCCCATAGCCGGGCTGACAGCCTGGCGCGCCCTCTTTACCCAGGGACAGCTCCAGGAGGGGCAGCGGGTGCTCATCACCGGCAGCGGCGGAGGCGTGGCCCTGTTCTGCGTCCAGTTCGCCATCGCCGCAGGGGCCGAGGTCTTCGTGACCTCTTCCTCCGAAGAAAAAATCAAGAGAGCCCTCGACCTGGGCGCGAGCGCGGGGGTCAATTACCGTGAGAAGGGGTGGGTGAAAGAATTCCGCTCCAGCCACGGGCAGCTCGACCTCATCGTGGATGGAGCGGGCGGAAGCGACTACTCGGGCCTGCTCGAGCTCGCCCTGCCCGCGAGCAGGATCGTCAGTTACGGATTCACCGCGGGAGCTCCGGAGAGCCTCGATCTCTTCAGGCTCTTCTGGAAGCAGGTCAGGATCATTGGCTCCACCCTGGGTACCAAGACCGAGATGGAGACTATGCTCGAGTTCATCTCAACCCACCAGCTGCACCCTGTCATCGACAGCACCTACGCGCTCCGAGATGGAAACCAGGCGCTTGATTACATGAAGAACCACCAACAGTTTGGTAAGCTTGCACTGGATTGCAGCGAATCCTGACTGGAACCAATCCTGGAGGAATCGAGATGACTGGAAAACTCGCACTCACTCTCCTGCTGTCGGCATCGGCCTTCTTTTGTGCAGGAGCGCTGGCTGCGGAAGAAAAAAAAGACCGTGACACCCTTGTGCGGGACGACCTCAGCGAGATGCGGGATTCGGACCTGTGGATCTACAACGATGTAGAGAAGGGGTTCGAGCTTGCCCGTAAAACTTCCAAGCCGCTGCTGATCGTTTTTCGCTGAATCCCGTGACACGCCTGCAAAGGCTTCGACGTGCAGGTTGCACGTCCCCGAGATCTGAAACTGAAACGGCTGCTGAAGAAGTTCGTCTGTGTACGGGTAGTCCAGGGAAACGCGCTCAACCTGCAGCTCTTTCAATTCGACTATGACCTCACCTTCGCCGCCTTCTTCATGAACGCGGACCGGACCATCTACGGGCGCTACGGAACACGCTCCAGCCAGGACAAACCCGAGCGGGACATTTCGATGCAGGGTTTCGTGAGCGCGATCGAAGGCGCCCTGGAGCTGCATGGAAAATTCCCCGGAATCAGAACGTCCCTCGCCGCCAAGCAGGGCGGAAAACCACGCTACCCGACCCCCGACCTCTACCCCACCCTCAAGAGGTTCTCCCCCCTGCTCAACTACGGCGGCAAGGTAGCCCAGAGCTGCATGCACTGCCACATGATCAATGCGGCGGAAACAGAACTTCTCAGGTCGAAGAAAGTCCCCTTTCCCGACAAGCTCCTCTACCCCTGGCCCCTGCCCGGCTCAGTGGGACTGCAGCTCTCCCCGGCCGAGAGAGCGATGGTTGTGAATGTCGCCCCATCGTCCGCGGCCGCTGAGGCCGGCTTCCGCCACGGCGACCGGATCCTGTCCCTCGAGGGCCAGCCGATCCTGTCGACCGCGGACATCCAGTGGATCCTCCACAATGCTCCCGCTCCGGCGAAGCTGACGGCTGTGGTGAAACGAGCTGAAAAAACAGCCCGGCTGAAGCTCGAGCTCGATGACGACTGGAGAAAGAGCACTGATATCTCCTGGAGGGCCAGCACCTGGCCGCTTCGACGTATGGGACTCGGTGGAATGCGCCTGCAAGATGTCTGGGATGGTGACCGCAAAAAAAGAGGGCTTGAGGGGATGGCCCTGTGGGTCAAGCATGTCGGCCAATATGGCCAGCATCGAACAGCGAAGGACGCGGGCTTCCGCAAGGGCGACATCGTCGTCGAGCTCGATGGAATCCGCAAACGTCTCAGTGAAACGGAGATCCTCGCGCACATCCTCCGGAAGCGAAAGCCCGGCGACTCCATCCCCGTTAAAATACTGCGCGGCGGCAAGCGAAAGCTGCTCAGGCTGCCGATCAAATAGACGATAAGAACATATGCGCCTTCGCTTTTATTTCCGCCTCGCGTTCCTCTTCTGTGCATTGTTGGCCATCACAGGCTGCAACCCGCCGCAGCCTTCTCCCGGGCCGGAGCCCGCGGAAAAAGAAGATTCCGAATTACCCGGACACCAGCGAATGGTGAAGCTTCTCGCCAGGTACGCCGAGATCGCGCGCAGGGAGAACCGCTACTACGGGGACAGCCTCGCCCGGAATTACGGGGAGCAGCTCAAGCAGCTGCCTGACAGCTCTCCCCTGGAAAGCCGATGGAAGCTCTACCGCCTCGCGGGCGTCGCCGAGCTCAGAGCCGGGAACGAGGAGAAGGGGATCAAGCTGCTGGAGGCGGCCGTCGGCCTCCTGCCCAGGGTCGGTTCCCGGATCGGCCGCGACTACGCGGCTGAAACGATCTTCCGGCTGGGGGTCGGACACATGCGGCGGGGCGAGACCCTGAACTGCTGCGCCCGCTTCACCCCCGAGAGCTGCATCCTGCCGATCCGTGGCGGAGGCATCCATACCGACCCAACCGGCTCCCGCCAGGCGATCAAGTATTTCGCCCGGGTCATGGAGATGCTCCCGCCTGACAGCGACCTCTACATGGCGTCGCGGTGGCTGCTGAACATCGCCTACATGACCATTGACGGCTATCCGGCCAAGGTCCCGCTGCCCTATCTCATCCCGGAGGCTGCCTTTCGCTCGCAGGTGGAAATGCCGCGCTTCAAGAACGTGGCGCCCCGGCTGGGACTCGACCGCTTCAACTGCTCGGGAGGAGTGATCATCGATGATTTCAACAACGACGGCTACCTTGACGTATTGAGCTCCACCTGGGAGCCGGGCGGTCAGCTTCGCCTGTTCATCAGCTCCGCTGGGAAATCCTTTGAAGACAAGACCGAAGGCAGCGGACTGGAGGGTCTCTTCGGCGGCCTCAACCTCGTGCAGGGA
>DODI01000469.1:0-3043 GCA_003509045.1 Planctomycetota bacterium
GTAGCCGGCAAAGCGGCCCTCGGATTTATTGATGGCCCAGATCTGTTTGCGATTTGCCAGAAACGCAAACTCTCCATCCCCAAGGGCTCCAGCGGACTGGGCGGCAACAGTTGGAAGAAACCGGCTCAGTGCAGGATCTGTTCCAAGGGGGGCGCCCGGGCTGAGAAACAGCAAGCCGCCGCCGGCCAGCCCAAAACCGAACGCAAAAACAACACCCAGGAGCATGAGGGCTTGCCTGGCAGTGCCGCGAGAGTTTCCACTCTTGTTCATTGATACGCCTCTGTTAGGTTGATAAACAGCTTCAGTCATCGGGGTCTTCGTCATCGAGGCCTCCCTCGGCCGGGTCATCTTCAAGGGTAAGGTCCAGCCCCCCCCACTCAAGATCTTCTTTGGGCTCTTCGCCTTCAGGGAAAAGATCTATTGGTAGTTCATCTGGGACGACCATGGATGCTTTGTCGAGCCCCGCGGGGAGATCTCCTTCGGAACTGGGCGGCCCCATCATCCCGGCAAGGCTGTTTTCCACATCCTCCGCCATCTGGGAGACGTCCTGGACCTGAGAGAAAACCTCATCGCTGACGAGGACGTCCACCTTGTTTTTCAGGGCAAGCACAAGGCAGTCGCTGGGCCTGGCATCGATGCGCACTTCGTTCCTTTTTCCATCCCACTCACCGCCATCCGTCCCCTCCCCCACCTCCTGCTGTAGTACAAGGGTGGAGCAGAAGGTGTTCTCGATAATTTCTGAGATGACGACATTTTTCACCTTGATGTCGAAGCCCAGGAAGACGTTCTGAACCAGTTCGTGGGTAAGAGGCCGGGCGGTGACCTCGTTGTTGATCTCCCGGATAAGGGCAGCGGCCTCGTAAAAGCCAATGAAGATGACAAAAGTTTTTTCCTCATTGCCAAGGAGGACGGCCGCCCCGTTGGGCGTTGGGCCGATGACCCTCTGAATCTTCACCGTATGGAAGCTCACGATTTACCTGCCTGGATTCGGGCCGCCTGGGCGGTCCACACAAATTGATATACCCGGAAAGACTTGGGGAGATTATAGAAGGGTGGACGACAGGGTCAAAAGATAACCGTACAGGAGGTAGAAGCCGAGGCCGTCCTCCTGCAGGCCTACCAGGCGAGCCTGCAGAGTGTATTCATGAACTCGCCCCACTCGGGATCCAGGAAGATCTGGGTATCGCGGGACAATTCGTCTGCGGGGGAAGTTTTTTCGCGGAGAAGACGGAAGGTTTCCGCGAGGCTGTCCCATTCCGGGTCCATCAGGAGACCAAGGTCCCTTGAGAGCTCCGCGGTCGCGTCGGATTCTTCGCGAAGAAGATCGAAGGTCTGCCCCATATCCGACCAGAGAGGCTTCCGGTTGGACTCGCAGGATGAGCAACCATTAGAAAGGGCCAGGCTGCCGAAAAGAGCGCAGAGGGCAAAGAGGGAAAGCAGGTTGTTTCGGAATACGCACATGATGGACTTCATCTTGTTTCGCATTGTTTTTTTTCTCGAGGGGATGAGAGAGAGCAGAAGAAAGGTGAGGTTGTAGACGCCTTCAAAGAAGATCGAAGTCAGCAATCTGACAAATACGGGTAGAAACATCGGTTCAACCTGAGCCAACTCTGAAATGGATCACCAGTACTCAAGGATACGCCCTGATTGCCGAGCCTTCAACCCGGGAACATGCAAGGTCAGCTTTCTGTTTGTCCGGGTGGAACCCGTTCTCCGACCTCTTCCTTGCCTTCTCCCCGCGACGGCTCTCCGGCAGGTTGGCCGCTTTCGGGCGAAACCCTGCGATTTTTGAGATAAATCACGAGTCCGGGAATGGCCCAGAGGCAATAGGTCAATCTTTGTAACAGCGAAACAAGCGCGCCAATTGCCGGGAAACCGACGAGCTTGAAGAGCCAGTCGTAAGCAACTTCAGCAGTGCCGATGGCGCCGGGCGTTACAGGGATAGCCATGACGATCTGGGCAAGCGGAACAACCAGGAACAGGGCGCTGAGAGATGCCCATTCCTGTGGAAGGAGAGACCGGAGGAGGAAAAGGTTGGTGATGACGACCAGGCCATGCAGCAGGATCGAGATGAGCAGGGCCTTAACGGCTACCCCAGGATGAGAACGATACAGGTAGAGGATCTGGGTGAACTTTTTAATGAGCCCCGCCTTCTTGTCAGCAGGGCCTTTTCCTGCCCAGAGATAGAAGATCCCGGTAATGGCAAGGGCGCCTCCGACTGCGATCCAGACGAAGACCGCGAGATTCCAGAGATTGGGATCCTTTTGCAGGAGAGAAAAATTGAAAAAGGTGGCGGTGCAGGCGATCGACATGAGCACGAAGAGGCCTATCGCTCGATCGATGAAAACGGTCAAGGCGGCGGCAGCCCGCCGTTCGCTGGATTCCCTGGCGACATAATACGCCTTGATGACATCGCCCCCGGTAGAGCCAAACAGGACCTGGTTGAAAAAGATCCCCATCAGGACAAGCGAGTAGATCTCGCGGAAGCTGTAAATGACTCCCTGGACCCTCAGCAGTAGATTCCAGCGGAGAGCCGCCAGCAGCAGGACAATGGCGTAAGGAACCTGCGCGAGCAATAGCCATGGCCAGCCCCGGCCCAGACCCGAAAGCTCGGACAAGGGAAGCCCCCCCCTGCCGATGAGCCAGTAAATAAGGACGGCCGCCACGACAAGCTTGGCGCAGGGCAGCATCCAGCGTTTCAAGACCTACTCCTTTTCTCCGGCTGGGCCCGGCTTGGTTCCCGGTCGCTTCGCCTTGGAGTAATCGAGCCATCCCGCAACATCGTCGAAGGGAATGTTTTTGCCGGTAATTTGACAGAGAGCGGCGTGGGCTTTCATCCGATTGTTGGTGTGGCGGGGAGTCAGGTCAAAATAGACCAGGAGAAGCGCCTTGAGCGATGCCTCATCGCCGATGGCGCCGAGAGCCTTGACGGCATCAATGAGAATGATGCCCTCCTTCTCATTCTTGAGCATGAAGATGAGGCCGGGCACAGCGCCCGGGTTCGGGTGGGCGGTTACCGCCTTGGCGGCCTCCCATCGAACCC
>DODI01000152.1:0-2776 GCA_003509045.1 Planctomycetota bacterium
CAGGACCTCGAGAAGTACAGAACCCTGCTGGCGCAGGGGCAGGTCGAACCCAGCAGGCTCGAGATCTATGTGATGGACGCGAATGGAACCAATATCCGCCAGGTGACCAGCAACGGCCGGGCGAACTTCTGCCCGTTCTTTCACCCGTCGGGGCGGCAGCTGATTTTTGCGACCAACAAGCACAGCACGGACCGCAGGAAGCCCAATTTCGATCTCTTCCTGGTTGATATCGACTCAGGAGAAGAAGAGCGGATTACTTATTCGGCCGATTTTGACGGCTTTCCAATGTTCTCTCCGGATGGAACCAAGCTGGCCTGGGCCTCGAACCGCTTCAATGCGCGCCCAGGCGAGACCAACGTCTTTATCGCGGACTGGAAGGATTAGCGCCGGGGTCCGGCGGCTTGTTGTCGCCCGCCGGTTTCCGCTTCTGGAAGAGCGCTCGGAGCTCCGGAAGCACCACCAGGGCGACTCCGACACAGATCCCGCTGTCGGCGACATTGAAATTCGGCCAGATGTGTTCTTTGCCATCGATGACGATGTACCACTTGATCCAGTCTCGAACGGCCTCCAGGTAGAAGCGATCATAGAAATTTCCCGCGGTTCCGCCGGCAAGCAGGCTGAGGGCGACCACAAAGGAGATCGCGGGGGCGGGCGCTCGCCCCAGTGAGTACCAGAGCACCGAGGCGATGACCAACAGCGCCACACACGACAGCAGGGCCAGCAGGCCGGTATGCTCGGAGAACCATCCGTTGAAGGCGCCGTAATTATAGTTAGCCTGCAGATCGAAGAAGCCCGGGATGACAGGGATCTCGTGCGGGCGCGAAACGATCCGGGCGGGAACGCCGGCGCTGCGCACCTCCAGCAGGTCGAAGACGGCCGCTTTGCTCCAGAGGTCGAGCCCGGCGACGCTTGCGGCGATGAGGAGAAACAGCATCCATGCTTTTTTCTTTGAGGGCGCTGAAAGTATTTCGCTGGGAGCCGGAGATTCGTTCATGCAGGAGATTGTACGGAAGAAGGGGGCCGCCGTCATTACCGTGGCACGTGGCTATTCCTTCCGCGCCTCCTTGAGCCGCTCGGCGATCTTCGCCAGGGATGTGTCCTGTGGCAGGAGATCGCTGGCGGCGCCCACTGCGTTACGGGCGGCCTCGTGGTCGCCATCGAGCCAGGCTTCCATCGCCCGGGTCAGGTGGTCAGCGGCCCGGGCTCTGGCGATGTTCTCCGACAGGGCCTTGGCCCGGGCGTTGCCCGGATTTAACGATTTTAGCCGCCCTGCCTCGGAGCGCGCCGCTGCATGGTCTCCTTTTGAGAGCGCGTCGAGGGCGCCGTTGAGCAAGGAGCTCTGCGTGCCGGCCTGGCTGCTATACCAGGCGGCCCCCGCGGTCATCATCAAGAGGACTGTTGCGGCGATGAGACGATGGGACAGCCGGAAGGCAGGGGAGGGCGCGGCAACCGCGAGAGTTTTTTTCTCGAGGGCCGCGCGGGTGTTTTCCCCCGCAAGAAAGCGGGCAAGGTCCTCGGCCAGCTTGGCGGCGCTTGAATAGCGGTCCTCCGGGTCGCGGGCCATCGCCTTTGTGACGCAGGCCTCGAGCGAGGGCGGCATTTCATCTGAGAGAGAGGAGGGCGCAGGCGGCGGCCCGGCCAGAATGGCCTCGCGGATGGCCGCGGGCCCAGAGGGCTCGCCGCCGGATAGAGCGTAGGGTACGTTCAGCGCCAGCATCTCGTAGAGGACGGCGCCGAGGGCGTAAATGTCAGAGCCCTTGTGGGCTGGCCAGCTGTCCTGCTGGAGCTCTTCAGGCGCGCGGTAGTGAAGCTCCCCGGCGAGGGAGTGTCCGCCGCCTCCGAAATCTACAAGGAGCAGCATTCCGGATGGAGAGAACATGAGGTTGCCCGAGCAGATTCGTCCATGCACAACCCCTGCTTCGTGGGCAGCATGCAGCCCGCGGGCCACCTTTTCGATCATTCTTACGCAGCGGTACAGGTGGTCGGGCTGCGGTCCGCCAGCCGCGGTAGCTCCGATCGGGCAGAGGGAGGCCGAGGCGAGGGAGCCCTCCCTCAGGCCGGACAGGACCTCTCGGAGTGAGTCGCCGGGCAGGAAGCGCGATGCCGAATACTTCCAGTCATCACAGGAGCCGATGTCCTCTACCGGGAGGATGTTGGGATGGATGAGACCCCCGCCACGGGAGAGCTTCTCAAGGTCCTCCCATCGCGTCCAAGTCTTCGCATGATAGATTTTCAGGGCGTAGAAGCGCCCTTCAGATTCGGCCTTGAAGACCTGTCCACGCGGCCCCTCTCCGCAGCTTTCCAGCAGCGCATAGGATCCCAGCCTGGACGGCTCTACGCCGACGCAGCCGTTTTCCACCATTGCCGTTTCTCCACTTCTCTTCAGTTTTCTCTTCGCCGACCTTGTTATTACGGCAATAAAGAGCCAAGGTCAGCGCCAATATACTAAACCTTCGGGCCCTTACAGGCAAGGGGCAGGTCTGCGGGTTGACCTCAGGGAGAGGAGGCCTCTTTGAGAAGCGCCTGCAGGGCGGGGCTGACGGCCAGGCCGCCCGGGGGCAGGCGGATTTCAAGTGTCAGGTTTGTAAGCTCCTGCCAGGAACGGTTCTCGTTGAGGTCGAGGAGGCCGTCTGTCCACGGCCCTTCGTAGCGCTTCCAGCCGGCCAGAGAGACCCTGAAGGTCCGGCTCTTGGAGCCGGCGAGCTGTGACTGCTTAACAAGCACCTCGAGCTCAGCCGGTTCGGCCTCCAGGACCCAGGCCTTGAAGGGCTTCGAG
>DODI01000320.1:0-6915 GCA_003509045.1 Planctomycetota bacterium
ATCAATTCCTCCGGAGCGCGGAAGGTCGAAATTATCTGGAAGGGACCGCTTAAAGAAGACAATACCGAGCAGCAGATCAACCTGGTCCGGACCTTCGTCTCCCGCAAGGTGGATGGCATCGTGCTGGCACCGCTGGACAAAACGGCCCTGGTACGCCCGGTTCGTGAAGCAACCAGGAACAAGGTGCCGGTGGTCATCTTTGACAGCGGCCTAGATGCCGAGGTCGGCAAAGACTTTGCCACCTACGTGGCAACCGACAACTACAGGGGCGGCGTACTCGGGGCAAAACGCCTTGGCGAGCTCCTCGGAGGAAAGGGAAAGGCCATCCTGCTTCGCTACCAGGTTGGCTCCGAGAGCACCATGCAGCGGGAAAACGGCTTCCTCGACACCATGAAGAAGGAGTTCCCGGATATCGAGCTGATCTCGACAGACCAGCGCGCCGGAGCGACCGAGGAGCAGGCCTTCCAGAAATCGCAGAACCTGCTGACGCGCTTCAAGAATGAGGTCAATGGTATCTTCTGCCCGAACGAGTCCTCCGCCGCAGGCATGCTGGGCGCGCTGATACAGGCGAAGCTCAACGGCAAGGTCAAATTCGTCGGCTTCGATGCCAGCGAGAAGCTGGTGCAGGCCCTCTCGAAGGGTGACATTGACGGTCTCGTGCTGCAGAACCCGATCAATATGGCCTACCTCGCGGTCAAGTCCGTCGTCGAGCAGATCAACGGCGGACAACTCGACCCCTACGTCGATACGGGCGTCCAGGTCGCGACCCCTGAAAATATGAATACGCAGGAGATGAGAGAGCTACATTCGCCGGACCTCTCGAAGTGGCTGGACAAGTGACACCCAGCCATCCCACCAAAGCCGGCGCGCTGCGATTTGCCCAGGTCTACCGGGCACTTCTGCCGTTTCTCAGCCTGGCCGTCGTCCTCCTCGTCTTCCTCCTCACCGACCTCTTCACCAACGGAGGAATACAGAAGTTCGGCGAGATGATGAGCCCCGGGAACCTCATGCTGGTGGCGAACCAGAATGTCATCGTCGCCCTTGGCGCGCTCGGGATGACGCTGGTCATCATCAACGGCGGCATCGATCTGAGCCCGGGCTCCTCCATAGCGCTGTCGACCGTGGTCATCGCCCTCTGCCTGAAAAGCGGTTTCGGCTCTTCGGCGGCGCTGCTGGCAGGGCTCGGAACCGGAGCCGCTATCGGATTCCTCAACGGCGTCATCATCACCCGCTTCAAAATTGTTCCGTTCATCGCCACCCTTGGAATGATGAGCATCGCCCGTGGACTGGCCAAGGTGATGTCGGGCGAGGAGAAGATCAGCATCACGAACGTGAATCCGAACCCTCTGACAGGAGCGCCGCAAGGAGCTGGAGGGGAAGACTCGAAGATCTGGCTCACAGATATGCTCTATGGCGAAGGGCTCGGCCCTTTCTCCAGCGGCATAGTCACCCTGGCCGTCCTCGCCATCGCCCTCTGGGCGGTTCTCCGATACACGGTTTTCGGACGCTACGTCTTCGCCATCGGATCGAATGAAACAGCCGCCCGACTCTGCGGCCTGCGGGTCGAGGGACAGAAGACCCTGGTCTACATGCTGGCCGGGCTCTTCTTCGGCGCGGCGGCAATCATGGAGTTTTCCCTCCTTGGGAACGGTGATCCCAGCACCGCGGTCGGCAAGGAGCTCGACATCATCGCCGCCGTAGTGATCGGAGGCGGCAGCCTCAGCGGCGGCAAGGGCAGCGTTCTCGGCTCCCTGGTGGGCGCCTACATCATCAGCCTGCTGCGCAACGGTTGTGTCCTCTACGACATTCCCAACCCGGTGCAGGAAATCGTGACCGGCCTGATTATCGTGGCTGCGGTAACCATCGACCAGTTGCTGCTGCGACGGAGAAGCTGATCTCCATCAGCTGGCGTTTTCAGCTCCCGGGCAATACCGCAGGCCCCCGGTAGCCTCGATCTCCTGGAGAAACGCCTCCTCTTCCGCCTCAGAGAGAGGACTGAGAGGCGGGCGCACCGGCCCACAGTCGAGTCCGCAGATTTTCATCATGGTCTTCATTGCCGGATGAGCTCCGCTATATTTTCGGTAGACCGCCACCATCTCGGCGGAGAGCAGCTGGAGACGGTTCGCCTCGTCCATATCGCCGCGGTCAAAGGCCGCAATAATCCCCTGGCTCAACGGCGCCGCGAAGCCGTAGGTCGTTCCAACAGCGGCCCGGCAACCAAGGGCCAGGGCCGCCAGGAGAGCCTCATCCATTCCGAAGAGAATATCGTAACGGCCACCCTCCCAGGACAGGCAGCGGCGGATATCCATCGGATCCGGGTGGGTGAATTTGATCCCCGCGAGGCTTGGAATCCTGTCGGCGGCACATTCGAGAAAATCACGCATGGAGAGCGCCACCCCGGACATGACGGGAATATGATAATAGTAGAAGGGGACATCGGGGGCGGCTGCGGCGACCTGCTCACAATAGCTCACCAGCTCCTCGACCGCGGCGGGCCTGAAAAAATAGGGTCCGATCATCGCGATGCCGTCCACGCCGATGCCGGCCGCGTGGGCCGCCAGATCCTTTGAATCACTGAGACAGGTTCCCCCGACATGAACGATCACCCTGTACCTGCCGGCGGCGCCGAGAGTCCATCGCTGCGAGACCTGCCGGCGTTCAGCTAACGTCAGGGATGAGAACTCCCCCGTTGTCCCGCAGGGAAAGACCCCGGCGAGGCCCGTTGCGGCGGAGTGTTCGACGAGGCTGTCGATTCGCTCCAGGTTGAGGCTGCCATCGGGATTGAACGGGGTATAGGGCGCCGAAACCAGCCCGTTGAGATGCTCCATCGATCAACCTCGCCCCCGGGTCGGCCTGGCAATGGCCGCACGGTTATTTAAGGAAAACAAAGGTCCGGGTACTGGCGAACAATACGCGATTCCTGGAAAATGCGTAACGTTGAGAGACCTTTCCATATGAGCCGCATCTCCTCCGCTGAACCTGGAGCCCCTATCGAGCAAACCCGTATCCAGAAAAAAGAAACCTGGATACGGTGATTCAGCAGGTGAGATAAAAAGGAAAAATCCAGCTGGAAGAAGAGTATTACTTCTTCAGGCGCCGCTTCTTGCGGGCCCGGCGCTTTTTCTGCCCGAGCTTTCTTCTTCCGCGATGCTTTTTGCGCATCCAGTACTCCTGTGAGTGAATTGAGCCGTTTTGGTTAGTCGGAAAAGCGGGTGATTGTAGCCTTCCGCGACCGCAAAGCAATCAGATTATGCCCTCAGGCTCTCCAACTCAAGCCCGCGGAAGGGAAGATACCACCAGGCCGCGTCCCGCGAGGTACTCCTCGAGCTCGCTTGATTCGCCGTGACAGGTGATAACGTTGCTTGCTCCCGTTTCCTCGATTGTCTGCAGCAGTTCACTCCAGTCAGCATGATCGGAAAGTGCGAAACCCTTGTCGTAGCCTCTCTTACGTGAATCTTCAAGGGCCATCCAGCCAGAGGCGAAGGCTGTTTCGGTCTTCCCGAACCTGCGGTACCAGGAGGGCTGCAGGTATTTTGGCGGCGCCAGCACCAGGGCACCCTCCAGGGACCATCCATCGAGCTTCCTAGGAACGATCCGGGTTGGAGCTAGCTGAATACCGGCCCTGCGATAGCAGTCGTTGTATGGTTCCGCATCCCTGTGAATAAAGACCTCGCGCTCCCCATCGAGGGCCCCGAGCCCGGCGAGGACCCGCTGGAGCTTGCCCAGAACATAACAGTAAAGAACGGAGACCTTCCCCTCGCGGCGGTTGTCCTCCCACCACTTCCCGACCTCTGCAATGACCTCTTCGCCCGGCCTCCAGGCCGCGCCGCTGCGAGCGAAGGTCGCCTCGGTGATGAAGGTATCACAGGGGACCACCTCGAACGGTTCACAGCTGGGGTCGGCGCCCCGCTTGTAATCACCCGACACCACGAAGACCTCTCCCTCCGCCTCAACCCTGACCTGGGCAGAGCCAAGAATATGCCCGGCGGGATGAAGTGACACCTTCACATCCCCAAGCTCAACCTGCTCGCCGAACTCGAGCCCGGTCACCTGCGGACTCCCCCGCAACCGAAGCCTCATCAAATCCAGGCTGGAGCTCGAGCAATAATATTCCCCGCAGCCGGGACGAAAGTGGTCCATGTGGGCATGGGTCACAACGGCTCTTGGAACCCTCCTGCGAGGATCGATATAAAAACCCCCGGCCGGGCAGTAGACGCCGGCGGAGCTCTCAGTCAACACAGGTTTCAAGCTGCCGTTCCTTTGCGTAAAAGTACGCTTCCATCTGTAGACTCACCAGACAGTACTTTACTTGCACCCGCACCCTCTTCGTCGCATTATCTTGCAAGGTTTATTCAAGAGGTACATTGTCGATGGATATCAAGAGAATCGATCCTGAAGAGGCAAGGGAGCTGCTCGACTCCGGAGAGAGCTATACCTACCTCGATGTCAGGTCGGAAGAAGAATTCGCTCAGGGGCATGTTCCAGGCTCAGTCAACATTCCCGTGGCGATCAGGAACCCGATGGGGCCAGGCCTCGTTCCGAATCCGGAATTCACCAGCCAGGTGGAAGAACAATTTAAAAAAGACAGCCGGATCATCACCGCCTGCCTGCGCGGCGGACGATCCCTGAAGGCGGCAATGATGCTGCTAGCCGGCGGATATACGGAGATTGTCGATATGCAGGGCGGCTACGACGCTGAGCTGGACGCCTTCGGCAATGTCATCGTTGAAGGATGGGCGAGGCGCGGCTTCCCTACCACCACAGATTAAATGAGCAATCCATTCAAGAGCGAAGGACGATTCGTCCAGAAAGTCGAGGCCACTCCGCTGGTCGAGGTGCGCCTCGATCCGGGAGGGGCCGGCATCTGGTGCAAGCTCGAATTCCTCAACCCCAGCGGCTCGACCAAGGACCGCATCGCCCGCTATATGGTCGAGAAGGCCTGGCGCGGCGGAAAAATCAAGAAGGGCGGCACCGTCGTCGAGGCCTCCAGCGGCTCGACCAGCATCGCCCTGGCAATGACCTGCGCCCAGATGGGACTCAAATTCATCGCCGTCATGCCCGAGGGCGTGAGCAGGGAGAGGCAGCTGACCATCAGGGCCTACGGCGGCGAGATCATCCTGGTTCCGGCGGAGGAGGGCATCCACGGCGCCCTGCGCAAGGCGGGCGAGATTGCCGATGATTCCGGCGCTCTCTACACCCGGCAATTTGAAAACCCGGACAATGCCGAGGCGCACCGGGTCTGGACCGGGCAGGAGATACTCAAGCAGATACCGGGAGGAACCGTCGATGGGATCGTCAGTGGAGTAGGAACAGGCGGCACGATTGTTGGCCTCTATTCGGCCTTCGCTGAGGCCGGCTGCGAGGTCACGCCTTTCGCCGCTCGCCCGGTGCGCGGTTCAGCGGCACGGGAGTTCGAGTGCTGCAGCTTCAGCCCCTGCGTACCCGGCGTGGTGGAGGAGAGCGTCTCGAAGCTCTACAGTGAAGCGAAGCTCGATGGCCTGGTCGAGCTCGATATCTCCGATGAGGTGGTCTTCGATATCGCCCGGAAGCTCATCCGCCAGGGCTTCCCTGTCGGTCCGAGCTCCGGACTGAACTACGCCGCCTCGCTCAAAGCCCAGGAGAAGCTCGGAGCCGGGGCCAGAATCGTCACCGTGATGCCTGACAGGATGGAGCGCTATTTCTCAACGGAGCTGTTTGATTCAATGAACGGGGAGAGCTGAAATGTCGAAAAAGATGCTCGCGGTGCGGAAGGTAGCAAGAGAGCCCGGGCTGGTTGTTGACGAGATTCCCGTGCCGGTCCCCGGCAAAGAGGAGGTCCTCGTGGAGGTACAGGCCGCTGGAATCTGCGGAACCGACCTGCACATCTGGAAGTGGGACAGCTGGAGCCGGCAGCGCATCAAGACCCCCCTGACCCTTGGCCATGAGTTCTCCGGAACGGTCGTCGAGGTGGGCTCGAAGGTGGAACATGCCCGGGTCGGCGACTTCGTCTCCGCGGAGTCTCACGTAACCTGCGGCATGTGCTACCAGTGCAGAACCGGACAGGCCCATCTCTGCCCGCGCACCCAGATACTGGGAGTGGACCGCGAGGGCGCCTTCGCTGAATACGTCTGCGTGCCTGAAAAGGTCATCTGGCAGAATGACCCCGGCAAGATCTCCCCAGAGATAGCCGCCCTGCAGGAGCCTTTTGGCAACGCCGTCTTCGCCACCCTGAACCAGGACATCACAGGCAAGAGCGTAGGGGTCCTTGGCTGCGGACCGATCGGGCTCTTCAGCGTCGGCATCGCCAGGGCCAGCGGCGCCTCGCATGTCTTCGCCAGCGACCTCAACGAGACCCGGCTCGCTCTCGCCATGGAGATGGGCGCAGATGCGACCTTCAACCCCGCCAGCGGCAGCGATATAGTCGACGACCTCGTCGAGGCCAACGAAGGACGCGGACTCGATGTCGTCCTCGAGATGAGCGGCTCGCCAATCGCCATCAACACCGCCTTCCGGGCCGCCCGCAATGGCGGCACCGTGGTGCTCTTCGGAATCCCGTCCGACCCGGTAGAAATCGACATCGCCGAGAACATGATCTTCAAAAATCTCCAGGTTACGGCGCTGAACGGACGGAGGATCTTCGACACCTGGTACAAGACGCGTTGGCTACTAGCCAATAAGGTGGTCGACCTCTCGCCCCTGATCACCAGGACCATCGGGTTCGAGGAGGTCAACGAGTGCATGCCGATGCTGGCGGAGGGCAACGCCTGCAAGCTGGTCCTGCTGCCGAACCATCGCTCACCCGCAGGCGTGGAGAAGACCGAGGGCCTGTCGGAAATCGATGATTCCTCTACCCAGGGAACCGTAACCCATAGATAGGGAGGACCGGAAGATGTACGGAAATATGGGAGAAGCCCTGAAGAGAGACCTCCAGGAGCT
>DODI01000529.1:0-12665 GCA_003509045.1 Planctomycetota bacterium
GAGGCCGGCGTGGTGGCCATCTTCGCCAGGTTGTTGCTGGACGGGGGCCAGCCGAAGATTTTTGGCGGAGGAGAGCTCAAGAGGGACTATATCTTTGTCGAGGATGTGGCCCGGGCGGTCGCCCTCATGCTGGAGGTGGAGCTCGATGGTTGTGAGGATCCGGTCTTCAATTGTTCGACGGCTGTGGGTACCACGACCAACCAGATCTACGAGCTTCTCAAGGCCGCCTGTTCTTCCGGGGTCGAGGCGCTTGCCGGGCCCTGGCGTCCCGGCGATGTTGAGAGTCTGATTCTCAACAATACCCGGCTCAAGCAGCTTCTTGACTGGGCTCCCCGCGTGCCGCTCGAGGAGGGTATCGGTCGTACGGCGGAGTACTTCAGGGACGCTACCTGAGACGGCCGGGCCTGATCAACCTGCGGGACAACTGCCGAGGGCCTGCTCCAGGTCCGCCTGGAGGTCGGCTACATTTTCGAGCCCGACCGAGAGGCGGAAGAGCGCGCCGGCGATTCCCGCCTTCTCGAGCTCTTCGGCCCCAAGAGAGCCGTGCGACATCGAGGCTGGGTGCTGGAGGATGGACTCGGCGCCTCCGAGACTGACGGCGAGCTGGATGATTCCGAGCTCCTTCGCGAAGCTCATGCCGCGCTCGGTTCCGCCGGTAAGCTCAAAGGAGAGCATTCCGCCGAAGCCGGACATCTGGGAGGCGGCCAGCTCATGTCCGGTATGCGATTCAAGGCCCGGGTAGTAGACCCGCTCGACATCAGCCCTGGCCTCGAGGAATCGCGCCAGCTGGAGAGCGGATTCGTTCTGGCGCAGAGCCCTCAGCTCCAGGGTCTTCAGGCCGCGAATCAGGAGCCAGGCCTCGAACGGGCTCAGGGAGGCTCCGAGTATTTTCAGGAAGCCCCAGCAGCTATCGATGATTTCAGAAGAGGAGCAGATCACTCCGGAGGTGACATCGGAGTGCCCGCCGATGGCCTTGGTGGCGGCGTGGACCACGGCATCGAATCCCAGGGAGATGGGGTTCTGGTTTACCGGGGTAGCGAAGGTGTTATCGATTACTGAGATGACCTGTCTTTCACGGCAGACCGCGGCCACTCCCTTGAGGTCGCAGATCTCGAGGGTTGGATTGGTGGGGCTCTCGACAATGAGGGCCCTGGTCTCGGGTCTGATCGCCGCTGCGAGCGCATCGAGGTCGGAGGGGTCGACAGAACTCGACTCGACTCCAAAGCGCGGCAGAATTCCGTTGGCCAGTTCGTGGACGCCTGAATAGATCGATCGCCCTACCAGGAGATGGTCCCCTGAGCGCAGCAGCGAGAGCAGCAGGGCGGATATGGCACCCATTCCGGAGGCGAGCGCGAGCGCCGCCTCAGAGCCCTCCAGCGCGGCCATCGCCGCCTCGAATTGCTTGGTGGTCGGGTTTCCCCACCGGGTGTAAAACTCAGCGGGCGCCACCTCCTGGCCCATAGCCACGCCCTCCTCGAGATCCTTCAGCGTGAAGGTCGAGCTCTGAAAGATGGGGGGAGTCAGGGCGCTGGTCCTGTTCCATTCGCTGCCGGCGTGAATGGCCCGGGTGGTGAAGCCCTGGCTCTCTGGTCCGCTGTTCTTTTCGCTCATGCGTCGTCCTCCTGGAGTTCCGCACACAGGATAGTGAATCTGGGGAGAAAACGACAAGGCTTTGTAGGGAGAGCCTCTCGTTCCCGCCTCCTGATTGTCTCCCGCCTTCAAGTGTGTTAGAAAGACCGGTCCTGAGAAACGCTCAGGCTCTCTTCGTCAGCAACCTTCAACCTCTCGCCATGGGTTAGAACTAATGCGGCTCAAAGCTTTCTTCATCGGTTTTTTCTTTCTCTCGATTCTCCCGGGTTGCGGTGGTGATTCCGGTGGGCAGGCCGCTGTGCCGGTGGACGGCGCCTCGCAATCCGAAGCGCAACCGGTCGGTCTTGCCTCTCTGCTCAAGGAGGATTGTTCATTGGAGAAATTCCGCGCGGGCCTGGGGGCGCTTGCCGCGGGGGATGTACGCTTGCTCGAGCGAAGCCTCGAGGATGCCATTGCCGGCACCGAGGCTGAGGTCGGCAGGCAGACGGTCGAGATGCAGCGCCTTTCAGCGGATGCGGGTCTTGGCAGCGAGGCCCGGGCCCTGCGGGATGCTCGCAAGGCGCGCAGCCGTGAGCTGGTCCTGCTCAAGAATAAGCGGTTGATCGTAGCGCGCAATAACGCGGCCTCGTCCAAATAGCTTTCCGGGGTCGCCGGGCGCTTACCCGGCCTCGGGAAAGACCTTCTTAGGTCTCCACCTGTTGGTTCCGTTCGGCACGAGGATGGCAACGAGTCTCCCCGTCTCGGCCCGGGCGCAGATGATCTCGGGCCGGCCTTCAACCTCCAGCGGCAGTTCCTGACCGTAGCCTAGCTGGGCGATCTCTTTTTCGGTGATCGTTACTCCGGGCATATCCGTGAGGACATCCGAGAATGGCCGGATGACGCTCTCGAGCCGTCCGTCCGCCGCCGCCTGTTCAAGCGCCGTGAGGTCCAGGGCATCTTCCACCCGCCAGGAGCCGCTGCCCGTCCTGCAGAGGGATTGGAGGTATCCTCCCACCTCGAGGGCGGCACCCAGGTCATGCGCTATGGAGCGAACATAGGTGCCTGACTGGCAGACGATGCGGAAGGTCAGCTCGGGCTGGTTCCACCCGAGCAACTCGAATGACTCGATGCGAATCCTGCGAGCTGGCAGGTTGACGTCTTTTCCCTTTCGCGCGAGCTTGTAGGCGGGGACGCCATCGCGCTTGATCGCTGAGTAGGCTGGGGGGACCTGCTCGATGTCGCCGGTAAAGGACACCATCGCGGCCTCGACCGTCTCCCGGTCGAGGTGATCGGTTTCGGTCTCGCTCGTGAACTCTCCCTCGGAGTCGTAGGTGTCGGTAGCCTGGCCGAGGCGGATGGTTCCCTGGTAGGTCTTGATTCCGGGCACCAGGTATTCCACCAGGCGTGTCGCCTGGCCCGCGCATACCAGGAGAATTCCCGTCGCGGCAGGGTCAAGCGTTCCGGCATGGCCGACCCGCTTCTGCCCCAGGACCCTCCGCACCCGGTTGACCACGTCGTGTGAGGTCATGCCGGCCGACTTGTTGATGTTCAGGAGGCCGTTGTATGGATTGGTGAGTTTCGGGGACATGTTAACTGGTACCGTTTTGCCTTCTTTGCCGTTGGCGGTAAAGCATTCCTCTCCTGGTGATTTCTTTTTCAGAAGCGCAGCAGGCGCAGGCGTGCCAGGGCCGGCAAGAGCAGGAGATCGGCCAGCAGCGCGACGATCAGCACCAGTGGCAGCAGGGTTCCCAGGATCTTCAGGCTGAAATACTGGCTGAATATAAAGGGGCAGAAGCCGATGGTCAGGATCAGCGTCGTCATCACGATCCCCCTGCCCGCGTAGTGATAGGTCTTACGCAGCGCGGCTCCCTCGTCGCCATGCCTTTCCAGCTCGAGGCGATATCTCGTCAGGAAGTGAATCGTATCGTCAACCCCCATGCCGATGGCGAGCATCGCGATCATGAAGGTGTCGGAATCGGTGGCGTCCCAGGCGAAGCCGACATACCCCCCCAGGACGAGAAGCGGAAGGATGTTGGGGATCATTGACCAGAGACCGGCGCGCACAGATCTGAAGGCGAGCATCATCAAGGCTGAGATGGCGAGGAAGGAGATTCCAACACCTTTCTTCTGGGCCAGGATGATCCGGTCCAGCCAGCCGCCGATCAGGTAGGCCATCCCTGTCGCTTCAGCTTTCACAGCGGGCGGCAGGGTCTTCGCGGCAAGCGCCTGCACCTTCACGCCGGCCCGGTGAGTCTCCCTGAGTCCTCCGACATTAAGGCGGACGAGCAACCGCATCTTCCGCCGGTTGGAGCTCAGCAGGAAGCCAAGGCCCTCGGGGTCTCGCTTGTTGATCTCGCCAACATACCTCTGGATCACCGCGGGGTTTGTGGGCAGCTCCCGGCCTCCGGTAAGAAGGGCGGGCAGCCTACGGTAATGTTCTGAGATGATGGTGGCGAAAGAGATTGCCGAGTCCACCTCGTCGAGTTTTACGAGCTCTTTTTCAAGCCGGGTGATTGATTCGAGAATGGCAGGTTCGAGCACCCCCTCTTTTTCATCGCAGAGCAGGTACAGGTCGAGCACGTTGGTTCCGGA
This sequence comes from Planctomycetota bacterium, assembly GCA_003509045.1. Lineage (GTDB taxonomy): Bacteria > Planctomycetota > UBA8108 > UBA8108 > UBA8108 > UBA8108. The sequence goes on from DODI01000529.1 coordinate 4,162, forward strand.
AAAATGTTCGCGAAAATACTCTGTATCGCGGCGAACAGGGTTGTTCTCGCCAAGACGCTTGGCGATGTCGTTCTCCACATTGATTTGCGAAATCCCGAGGATGCTCACTCCGATGAGGCAGGAGAAGAAGATGATGATCGGCCAGGGTCTCGAAAGGCTGATCCGCTCGGTAAAGGACAGGAATCGGTCAAGCAGGCCCTGGCTGACCGAGGCGATGCCGCTGGTCCAGTCGGCGCGCGGCCGCAGCAGTGAGAGGAGGATGGGAAAGAGGGTCATCGCCAGCAGCAGGGCGATTCCGACACCCAGCCCCAGGAGCATCCCCAGCTTTCTGAAGATGGGGGTCGGCACCAGGGCCAGCGCCAGGAAGCCGATAAAGGTCGTGATCGAGGTGTAGATGCAGGCCTTGCCTACATCTTCAGCACTGTGCAGGATGGCCTCCGTTTCGTCCCCGGTCTTCCGCAGCTCGAGCAGGTAGGCGCTGCACAGGTGGATGACATCGGAGAAGGAGATAATGAGAATAACCGCGGGGATGGCGGCGAGCATGATGCTGACCTCGTGATCGATTGCTACCGCGATTCCCATGGTCCAGATGACCGATACGATTGCGATGGTCGTGGAGACCAGCGCGGGCCAGAGTCTCCTGAAGAGCAGGTAGACCGTCAGGATCAGCAGGATGCAGACGATGGGGAAGAGGCGCTTCAGGTTGAAATGGGTCTGCTTCATCATTTCAGAAACGATGGCGATACCTCCGGCCCGGTGCAGATTTTTCTTTTCGTAGCCCTGCTGGACGAAGAACTCCTGGATCTTTTCGACCATGGAGATGGTGTCCTCCATGTCGTGGGAACCCTTGGCCGATATGGTGATGAGGACGGCGCCGTGCCGGAAATCGGATGAGACGAGGATGCCCTCGGTGAAGCGGTCATTTAGCAATTCAGTGCGGGCTTCGGCGGTTTTTTCCCGTGAGCCGGCCAGCTCTTCGATTTGCGTCTCGATTCCGCCGATGCCTCCTTTTGGGAACACAACCTCATTGTCCAGGAGGCTCCTGACCCTTGCGATTTGCGGGAAGGCCTCGGTTATCGTGGTGACGCGAAGCAGCCTCTTCAGTGAATCAGGGCCGAGGAGATCTTCCTCTTCGAAGGCGATGATCAATTGCTCGTCGCTGCCGAATTCCGCTACCCGTTCGAGGTATTGTTCATAGGCGGGGCTGTTCGCGAGGAAGAGCTTTCCCAGCGAGGAAGAGATTTTCGCGTCCAGGATGCTCCAGACCCCGCCCGCGCTCAGCAGGGCGATGAGCGCCATGACGAGGATTCGATGGCGGAGAACGAACTTGAAATAGGCTCGCATGCGCCTTAGTCGTCCTCGGGAACGAAGGCCATCGATGTCTGGATCGCGTGGGTGCAGGAACACCCTGCTCCGCTCTCGGGAGCAAGCAGCAGCCCACCGGCCGGAATCTGTCCGAGCCAGCAGCTGCCTCGAACACCGACGAATTCAGTTCTCTTGCCGGTCTCGAGATCAAGCATGCCGTGATACTCGAATCGGTGGAAGATCGCCTTTGCCGAGGCGCTCATGGTTCCGCAGCCGTGGTAGTCGAAGGGGTCGACCTTCAGCACCTTCCCGGACTTGAGATCGAAGGTGTGCTTGTTGAGGAAGACCTTGTTCTTGATGATCACCGGGTGCATCAACTGCCCGCTGTGGTGCGTCTTGCGGGCGTTGGTGTGGTGCTCCCAGAGCGGCTTGCGCTGCGCCGAGTCAAAGGCGTAGGTGTGGAAGTTTTTCTTACGGTCGGTGCCCGTCACCAGCAGGGTGTTGTCGTGATGCGACATGTAGGTCGTGTATTCACATTTGGAGAAGTCCGCCTTTTCCTCCCAGAGGAAGCTGCCGGAGTCCAGGTTCAGGGCGACGATGTACTGGTCCTTCCTGACCTCATCCTGGAGCCTTCCGCCCTGCCTCTTATTCTTCGCATCGGGATTACGGCTCTCCACAAAATAGATGATCCCGTCAGACACAGTGATGGTTGAGTTGATGACCACTCCCTGTTCGCGCTGCCATCTCCTGGTGCCTTTCTTTCTGTCCAGGACGAAGAGCCCGTCACTTACGACCTTGGCGGTCTCGTTCTTCTTGAAATCTTCGAACCACTGTCCGTTGTCTCCAAGATAGTTCCCTCCCTTGCGGGTCAAGCTGCCGACCAGCTTGTCACCGCTGGCGGCCAGGTAGCCCCACTCGTGCTCGCCCTCTTTCGCGGGCGGCAGGTCGGCCTTCAGGACCAGCTTGCCGGTCTGCGCATCGAAGGCGGCGCATTGGGAGCCGACCACCACATAGAGCAGGTCGTCGGTGGCCACCATGTTCGAGCTGCTCCTGGGCATGTTTGCCCTGCGCATGGTAGGTATGTGCTTGCTCCAGAGGATCGCTCCGTTGTAGGCATCAAGGCCGAAGAGCACCCGCATGCCCTGGACAAAGAGCCGGCCGTTGGCGGAAACGGGCGCCGGGTTGCGGGGCCCGCGGTCGGGCATAACCCTTGGTCCGGGCCTTCCCCACCACTGGACGCGGAGCTTGCCGCCGACGTATTGGTCGTCGTTGGAGGCGGAATTGTCGGGGCTTCCGTACTGGTGTCCCCAATTACCCGCGCCGGGAAGGGGGCTCCTGGTATGGACCCAGAGCCCTTGCTTCGCCGTTACGCTCTCGCCGCCGCCCTTCTTGATCCAGGCTTCGAACCTGGCGCGCGACAGCGATTCCGCCCCGTTTTTCTTCCAGCTGGAAAAGGCGATGATCCCGCCGCAGGGCCTCAGCATCCGGTAGAGGCCGGCTGGATTGGCGCTGAGCTCGCCTGTGCGAAGGGCTGAATCAGAACAGATGATGTTGGCAAAGTAGGGGCCGTAGGGCAGGGAGTCTCCCTCGAGGTGGACGCTGACCCTGGATCCGTAGAGGCCGGCGGCGTCCATGGCCTCGCGAGCTTTTCTCACCATTCCCGGATCCTTCTCAACCGCCACGACGCGCAGCTGGCTGAGCTTGGCGAGGTGGTAGGCAAGGCGTCCCTCCCCTGAGCCCAGCACGAGGCAATAGCCCCTGGCGACTCCTGCCGCCTCGATGATCTGGCGAGCGGTGTCCCGGTAGCGGTCGGTCCATTCGTCTTTCGTGAACGGGTTCCTGGCCAGGGGCGCGGGGTGCGGGGCGTAGTTGAAGGTCGAGTCAAATTCGTATTCGGCGGTTATCATCTCCGGCTGCCCGGTCTCCCGGCAGTAGAGGCGGTAGCGGTAGAGAGTCTCCGGGAGGATTCCTGGCACCAGGATCCGATGTTTCGTGCGGTCTTCGCTTTCTTCCAGGACCACCGGCTTTGCTCCCCCGGTTCTGATGGCCAGGCTGCCCCTTGATGGTCGGGTAGTTTCCCAGGTGATCTCGATCGTTTCACGATCGGTAAACTCTACGAATGGTCCGAACACCTCCGAGAATGGGCCGTAGAGCTCTCGCGGGGGAGACGGCAGCCTGCCCGCCTTGGCGCGGTAGCGGCGGACAATCTCCTTTGCGCTGATGGCGGAGGGATAGACACCGATCTCGTGAATCATCCCCTCGGTACGAAAGTACTCGTTCTCGTCGTGATAGCTGCCCAGCTCGAAGAACCCGGCTGGAGCCGGGAGGATCTTTCCACCCGGCGCATCGGATTGGGCTTCCAGCTTTCCGTTGACCCAGATGGAGGCCTTGCGGCCATCGTAGAGCGCCACGACGTGATACCACCTTCCGGTTTCGTAGGCGGAGCCGCTCTCCAGGTGGTTCATCTTGCCCTGCGCGCTGGTTGCCAGGCCGAAGTAGAATTTGTCCTTATGGCAGCCGAGGACAAAACCGCGCTCGTAATCCCCATTGTCCTGGAAGGCTCCGACGATTCCGGACCATTCTTTGCGCGAGCGGATGAAGATCCAGCCTTCGAGGGTCAGCTTGAGCGTTGGCAGGGAGATCGAGTCAAGGCTCTTCGAGACGATGACGGCGTTGGTCTTGCCGTCAAGAGCCAGAGCGCCCAGGCCTTCGGCCGATGACGCGGTCCGCAGCGCGCCCTCTATCCTGGCCTGCAGGGGCCCCGCCGCGGCCCGGACCTGTCCGCTCTCGATCGCGTCGGCATTGAAGACCCAGCGATAGGAGGGGGTCGCCGCGAAGGCCTCGAAGGCGACGCATGGAGAAAGAAAGGCTACACTCAGGAGGAGCAGGGCCGGGAGGTTTCGCATGGCTACCTGGCCTCCTTGCCGCCGCCGGGAGCTGTGAAACAATAGATGCTTCCGTCATCGGTCGAAACATAGAGACGGCCTGATGCCGCCGCGAGACCGTAGGCGTTTCCCCTGACCTCCGCTTTCCAGGCGATTCTTCCCTTGCGGGTCTCAAAACCCGCGACCCTGCCTTTGCCGCCGGCGAAGACCTTGTCCCGGGTGAGGATCATGGAGTGGGGGTACTCGGAGGGCACCTGCCAGTTGAAGCATTTCTTCATGGCGCCCGTCAGCTTGTCGATCTCCAGGTTCAGGCTGCCCAGCTCCGCTCTGAGTTTTTTTCCGGCGCTCGAGGAGGAGCTCTTCCCGAGTTTTTTGAGCTGCCCGGTGACCTTGCCCGTGCGTGTGTTGAGGCTCGCCCGTTTCTCATGCAGGGCGAGGTAGCGCGAGCGGTCAAGGGCCGCCAGGCGAGTGTCGGTCATCAGGTAGGACACCTTCGGTGTGACGATCATCTGGTTGCCCTTGAAGCTTGCAAGCTGGTCCTTGCGGTTTGACTTGTAGACACTCATTTCTCCTGTCTTGCCGGGGCCGTAGACGAGCATGTCACCGGTGACCAGCGCATAGGTGCCTCCGCCTCCGCCGGTTACCTGGTAGAGCTTGCGGCCGGTCTTCGAATCAAAGACCACGGGCCGCTCTCTGCCCGTGGTCACGTAGAGACGGGTTGAGGAGGCGAGGAGGTAGCCCTGGGCGGGCAGGTTCTTCATGCCGGTCTTCCAGAGCTCTTTTCCGCTGCCGGTGTCGAGGGCGCAGAGGTAGACGCCCTCCCAGGGGAAGACCCCGGCCCCGCAGAAGGCCACCCCGTCCCGGACCAGCACGCTGGTTCGCACGGGCCACATGGATATCATGCGTTCGTTGCCGGGGATGCGGCGGTTGCCCGGGCCCGGCCGGTATTTCCATTCAAGGACCCCATCGGCTGCGTTGAGGCAGTAGACGAGGCCATCATCGCTGCCGGCGTAGAGCTTGCCGCCGGCGACGGTCGGCGCAAGTCGAACAGGTCCCTCGGTATAGAATTTCCAGCGGGTCTTGCCGGTGGCTGTGTCGAGGCAGATGATCTTGTCTTCAGAGGATGAGCCGAAATAGACCGAATCGCCGACAATCGCGACATGAAAGACCCTGTCGAAGATCATCCGGTCCTTCAGGCCGTAGATCTTGGCCCAGCCATCCCATTTTGCGGCGCCCGGCCAGGCTATGTGCGGAGGTCTCTTTGGCCGGTAGACCCAGGCCTCCGTCAGCTTGGAGCCGAGCTTCTCCCCGGTGATGGCCGACCTGGCACTGTCGTGCTGGTAGGTTGGCCAGTCCTCCGCCCCGCAGGGCAGGCATGCCGTGGCTGTCAGCAGAAATAGGATTCGTGAATTCATAGCGGTTACTGCCGGTATGGAGCCGACCCGTGACCGTTTCAGGTTACCACGAAGAGTCCTCCACCCGAAGAACCGCTTGGCGTTCACGCGCGGGGTGGTCCCGGTGTCTTTTTGCTGTACGATCAGGTCATGGAACCGATTCCTCTTCCCCCAGAGATCCTGGCAGTAGCCGAGGCGATTACCGCCGCCGGCGGCAGGGCGCTGCTGGTCGGGGGCACCGTACGCGACCGGCTCCTTGCTGAGCTTGATCGGGGCGGGATGGCCGACACTCTCGCGGCGGATGATTATGACGTTGAGGTCTACGGCCTCGAGCTCTCCCGGCTCGAGGAGGTCCTCACCTCCTTCGGCGAGGTGATCAGTGTCGGCCGCTCCTTCGGCGTCTTCATGATCAAGGGGTTGTTTCCCGGCGATGGTCCTGCCTGCTCTTTTTCTCTTCCCCGGCGTGATAATAAGGTCGGTCAGGGGCACCGCGGTTTCCAGGTAGAGCTCGATCCCGGGCTCGACTTCGAAGAGGGGGCTCGGCGCAGAGACCTGACGATGAACAGCATGGGGATTGAGATTCCCGGCGGACAGCTGGAGGACCCGCACGGCGGCCAGGCCGATATCGAGGCGAGCATCATGCGGGCGACCGATTCCGTTCATTTCTCTGAGGACCCGCTTCGTGGACTCCGGGTTGCCCAATTTGCCGCGCGTTTTCCCGGGCTGAAACCCGACAGGGAGCTTGTCGAGCTTTGCGCCGCGCTGGAGCTCTCCGAGCTGCCGGGCGAGCGCCTGCTCGAGGAGTTCAAGAAGCTCCTGCTGAAAGGAGAGAGGCCTTCCTTCGGACTGGACTTTCTTCTCAGCAGCGGCCTGCTGCGCTTCTTCCCCGAACTCGAGAGCATGGTCGGGGTTCCCCAGGATGCCCAATGGCATCCCGAGGGGACGGTCTGGGAGCACACCCTCATGGTTGTCGATGAGGCCGCCGCCGCGAGGCTGGGCAGCGGCTCGGAAGAAGAGGATCTCATCGTGATGTTCGCGGCCCTCTGCCATGACCTGGGCAAGCCGGCGACGACGGTAGAGGTTGAGGGGCGTGTTCGCTCTCCAAACCACGAGCGCGAGGGCCGCGAGCCGACCAGGAGCTTTCTTGGCCGGCTCATGGCTCCTTCAGCCCTGGTGGCTGCGGTTGAGGTTCTCGTGCAGGACCACCTGGCCCCGGCAAATTTCACCAGCCAGAACGCTTCGCCCAGGGCCTATCGCCGCCTGGCCCGGAGACTCGATGCCGGCGCGATGAACGCGAAGATTTTATTTCGCCTCGCAGAGGCGGACCATTTTGGCCGCGGGACGCCGGATGCGCTGGCGAAGGAATTTCCCGCCGGGGAAGAGTTTCTTCGCCAGGTGGCACTTCTCGAGCTTGAGGATGCGGGAGAGCCTGACGTGGTGCTGGGACGCCATCTCATCGAGCGCGGCCTGGACCCCGGCCCCTGCTTTGGCGAGGTTCTCGAGCGTTGCCGGGAGCTCCAGGACGAGACCGGCTGGAAGGATCCCCGGGAAATTCTTGAGCGATATTTTTCCGAAAACCCGGGATAGGCTTCTCTTGGTCGTTCGGGGTGCTGCGAGAGCCGGGCTTTGTGGTTACAATGGGTCGGTTTCCAGAGAGGATTTCGCCAATGCTTTACAGCCGCGCGGCTGAGTTCGCTGCTTCAATATTGAGCCGGGAGGACGACGGATGAGTCTCTTGCGAACGCTTTTCCGGCTGGCGTTGGGCAGGAGGCTGCCTCAGACCGAGGGGCGGCTTTGCCTGGATGGCCTGGTCGAAGAGGTCGAGATCATCCGTGATCGCTGGGGAGTTCCGCATATCCGGGCCGCCAACGATATCGATGCATGGTTCGCGGCGGGCTTCTGTCAGGGCCAGGACAGGTCCTTCCAGCTCGAGACGATGCAGCGCCTCGGTCGCGGCACCCTGGCCGCGCTGGTCGGTGCCGAGGCCTTGCCCGTGGACCGGCTCTGTCGTCGGATCGGCTTCTACGAAGCGGCCCGCAGACGCCTCGAGTGTCAGGAGGAGTCTTTCCTGGAGCCGGTCGAGGCCTTTGCCCGGGGAGTCAACTGCGGGCGCGTCGCGGGCCGGGTCAGGAAGGCCCACGAGTTCACCCTGCTGCGAGCGGAACCTACCGAGTTCACGTCCCTCGACACCAGCGCGATCCTGTCGCTGCTCTCGTTTCTTCTTGCGGCAAACTGGGACCAGGAGCTTGCAAGGCTTCGCATCGCGGATCTTGATGGAATGGAGGCTCTGCTGGCCCTCGATCCTCTTGTCGCCTCAGGGGCACAGAGCTCAACGGTTTCGCCGAGTGAGTGCATCGGTCCGGCCCTGGAGAGACTGGAGGAGGACCTCGATATTTTCTCGAATTACGTCTCTCCCGGAGGAGCCTCGAATAATTGGGTTCTGTCCGGCTCGAGGACGGCAAGCGGCCGGCCGATTCTGGCCAACGATCCTCACCTTCCTCCCGCCCTCCCGGCTCCCTGGTACCTGCTTCATATCAGGACCCCGGATTGGTCCGTGGCAGGCGCCTCCCTGGTCGGCACGCCCGGAGTCAGCGTCGGACACAATGGCCACGGCGCCTGGGGGGTTACGGCCGGGCTGATCGATAACACCGATCTTTTTATCGAGGAGCTCGGGCCGGACGGCGCCAGTGTCCGTTCCGCCGGCGGATTTGAGCCCTGCGAGATTCGTGAGGAAATCATCGAGGTCAAGGGAGGCAAGCCCATCGAGGAGAAGGTCCTGGTGACCCCAAGGGGACCTCTTATTTCTCCAGCTATCGAGGGGGAGAGCCGTGCGATCTCGCTGCGCGCGGTCTGGCTTGATCCGGCGCCGATCGGGGGGACTCTCCTGGTTCACAAGGCGAAGACCTTCTCAGAATTTCGC
>DODI01000064.1:0-3746 GCA_003509045.1 Planctomycetota bacterium
TTGCGGACTTGGTTTTCGAGGACGACTGTCTCCTGAACAGCAGGCCGTAGGCTATAGTCCTACCGGGGTCACCAGAAAGCTCCTGCGCGGGAAGCCGCTCGACAGGAGCTTTCTTTTTGCCGGGGTTCTTTTCCGGAAAACGTCCCGGGGAGCTATTATAAAGACCTTGAGCAAAGCGGTGGATGAGTGAAGGTGGTATGGAACAGGTGACATCTCGATTTATCGAGGCGATGGAAGAGTACTGGGGGTACGAGAGCTTTCTCCCCCTGCAGTCCGAGGCGATGCAGGCCATCTCCGAAGACCGCGACTCAGTTGTCGTGTTGCCCACCGGCGGCGGGAAGTCGCTGTGTTACCAGGCGCCGGCGGTTACCAATGAGGCCGTGGCTAACGGCGGTCTCGCGGTGGTCGTCTCGCCGCTCATTTCCCTGATGAAGGACCAGGTCGACTCGCTGCGGGCCAACGGCATCGAGGCGGCCTTTATCAACTCGTCGATTGAGTTCGAGGAGCGCGACCAGGTGCGGGCGAGAATCAGGGCCGGAGAGCTTCGGCTCCTCTACCTTGCCCCTGAGGGACTCCTGCGGGAAAACATGCTGACCTTCCTCGCTACCCACGGGAACCTGTCCTACTTCGCGATCGACGAGGCGCATTGCATCAGCCAATGGGGGCACGACTTCCGTCCGGAGTACCGGGCCCTCGGCTCGCTCAAGGAGATCTTTCCCGGCATTTCGATGCACGCCTACACGGCCACCGCCACCGACCAGGTCCGCTGCGACATCTCCCGGCAGCTCGGCCTTGTCGATGCGGAATATCTCGTCGGATCCTTTCACCGGCCGAACCTGGTCTACCGGGTTAGCCGTACCGATGGGCTCTTTGGCCAGGTCTGCAGGGTGATGGATAAGTATCCCGGGAGCTCGGGAATTATCTACACCATCAGCCGCAGGAAGGTCGAGCAGCTGAGCGCGAAGCTGAACCGGGAGGGCTACCGCACCCTGCCTTATCACGCAGGGCTGAGCTCCGAGGAGCGTGGTCGGAACCAGGATGCCTTCATCCGGGAGAAGGTCGACGTGATCGTCGCCACGGTCGCCTTCGGCATGGGGATTGACAAGTCCAACGTTCGCTACGTGATCCACGCGGGTATGCCCAAGTCCCTGGAACACTACCAGCAGGAGAGTGGGCGCGCGGGCCGAGACAACCTCGAGGCGGAGTGCCGCCTGTTCTTCTCCGGTGCCGACTACATGATCTGGAAGAGCATCATCGAGGACAGCGAGGCCGGTGCGGGAGATACGGCCCTCGGCGCTCTCGGGGCTATGGCAGATTACTGCAATGGCGTAACCTGCCGCCACAGGATGCTGGTGAATCATTTCGGGCAGGAGTTCGAGCTCGAGGATTGCGGCGCCTGCGATGTCTGCCTCGACGAGGTGGAGCGGGTGGCAGCTGAGGAGGCCATCATTATTGGCCAGAAGATCCTCTCGAGCGTCGTTCGCCAGGGGCAGCAGGGGCAGAGCTTTGGGGCCGACTATACCGCCAAGGTCCTGAAAGGATCCGGCGAGCAGCGCATCCTCGCCAACGGACACGACCACCTCACCACCTACGGTATCCTGGATGAATGCTCGGTGAAGGCGATCCGGGACTGGGTCGAACAGCTGGTCAGCCAGGACTTCCTGGCCAAGATCGGGGAATACAACGTGTTGGGGCTTACCAGTCGCGGCCGTGAATTATTGAAGGGCGAAGCTGTTCCCATGCTGCTCAAGCCGCGCATCGCGCGCGGCGGCGGCTCTCGGAAGCGAAACGTCGAGACCGAGTCCTGGGAGGGCGTCGACGAAGGCCTCTTCGACGAGCTTCGCGCGCTGCGCCGCGAGCTTGCCGCCGAACGCAAGGCACCGGCCTACATCGTCTTCGGCGACGCCAGTCTTCGCGACATGGCCCGCTGCCGTCCGACCACCCTCGAGAACTTCAACCACGTCCACGGCGTCGGGCAGAAGAAGCTCGATGACTACGGGGAGGTTTTCACAGACCTCATCCGCGGATATTGCCTCGAGAACGATCTCGAGGTCGATCTCTTTTGAATAACAGGCGAATCCTGTCGGGCTTCTCTGTTGCCGGGCGCCTATAATTCCGGCTGGAGGTTGGACAGTTACAGGAGTATGGCATGAAGTTTAACGGACTTGCTGCGGCGTTAGTGGTCTCCCTGCTCTTGATCTGTGGGATCCTGCTGGCAGACAATGGGCTCGAGCCGGGTGTTCGGATCAAGGCCGACGGCAAGCTGATCGACACCGATGTCGGCCATGCGGCTCCTTTCCTCTACGATCTCGACTCCGATGGAGATCGCGATCTGCTGGTGGGGCAGTTCGGGGATGGGAAGCTGAAGTTCTACTTCAACACCGGCACCGACAAGAAGCCTCTCTACGGCAAGCCCGAGTGGTTCAAGATCGGCAAGGAGTTCGGCAAGATCCCCTCGGGCTGATGCGTCGGCTTCACTCCACAGGTTGTGGATCTCAACTCTGACGGACGTCCGGATATCATCTCAGGCTCCTGGCCCGGCGAGCTGTACTTCTTCGCAGGTAAGAAAAAAGGCTTCGCCAAGGGCGAACAGCTCAAGGGGAAGGACGGCAAGCCTCTCAAACCCGGCAGCGCCTCGACCGCCTTCGCCACTGACTGGGACGGTGACGGCGATCTCGATCTTCTCTGCGGGACGATCTTCGGCAAGGTGCTCCTGGCCAGGCGTGAAGACAAGAAGACCCTGGCATTCAGCGCGCTTGAGCCTCTCTCGCGGGAGGGCAAACCCATCGTCCTCAGCGGCAAGAAAGGCGGCGGCGACACCGCTCCGATCACCGCCGACTGGGACGGCGATGGCGACCAGGACCTCCTGGTGGGGGTCGGCAACGGCAGCGTCTTTTTCTTTGCCAATACGGCCTCTCCCGGCGAGCGGATCCCGAAGCTCGCGGCTCCGGTGAACCTCGTCGAGGGAGATGAAGAGAGAGCCTGGGGCTGGAGTCCTGAGAAACATGCCGGCGAGCCGGTTCGCTGCGGCGTGAGGGTGAAGCCCTGCGCGGTGGACTACGATGGAGACGGCCGTCTTGACCTGCTGGTGGGCGACTACAACACCGAGACGGTCGAGGTCCGCGGGCCCCTCAATGCCGAGGAGAAGGCCCTGAAGAAGAAGCTCAAGAAGGAGCGCAATAAGATCTACGCGGAGTTGGAGAAGCAGGTGGATGAACGGGCTCCCAAGAAGCCCCGAAAAGAATGGACCAAGGAGGAGCGGCAGGCCTGGTCCAAGGTGTACGGCGAGCTCTTCGAAGGGCGCCGCAAGGAGCTCGACGCGATCTCCAAGCAGAACGAGAAGCTCGAAACCCACGAGAGCGTCGGCCACGGCTGGATCTGGTTCTGGAAGCGGAAGACTGCGGGGTAAGCCGCTAATTACCGCCGATACGCAGGAAGGCGGCCGGCTTCTGGCCCTTGGGCGCCAGGTAGTCCGGGCCGAGGAGGTCGCGGACTGTGGTGATGAGGAGGTCCTCGAGCTCGGGCTTGTAGCGGCCGGGGAGGGCGTAGTAGACCTGGGAGAAGTCGGCCTCGTAGCCGCCTTCCTTGAGGACGCGGCGTGAGGGGATGTAGCCGGGCATGTCGTTGCACCAGGCGTTGATCCAGAGGCGGGTGTAGTCGAGCTCGGTCTTGAGCCTGACGGCGTAGTCGACGACGACCTCGCCGGGGAGGAAAACGAGCGCGAGGTCTTTTTTGAACGTCCAGGT
>DODI01000064.1:4134-5583 GCA_003509045.1 Planctomycetota bacterium
GAGCATGAGCTTCGCCTGGTAGCCGTGGAAGTCGGTGCGCTTGGCGGTTGCCTCCCAGTGGGCTCGATCGGCGGGTTTCTCCAGCGGCAGCTGGATCGTTTTCTGGCGGATGGCGGGGGTTCCCGTCAGGGGGTTCAGGCCCCCTTTCATCACGGCTGCCACCCCGGCGGCGATCTTCTGGCCGTGGCTCCTGGCATCGTCGATACCGCGCGAGGGCTGTGGGCCGACGTCGGCTCCGCAGCCGACGGTGACCACCGAGATACTGCCGGGATGGTCCTTTTCGAGACCCTCCCCGGCGAACCCGGCCCAGTCACCGCAGATGCGGTTACGGGAGCCGAGCGTGGTGCAGTGGCAGGCGTAGTTGGCCCAGATCGCGACAGGCTTGCCGTCGGCATTCTTCGCCACCAGGAAGGGCAGGCTGTGGTCAACCGGCCCGTCGCGCTGGAAGCCGAAGCCTGCCCAGCGGCCGTTGTTGAGCACCCGGCGGTTGCCGCCGAAGTCGGCCCGGCCCATGCCCCAGGAGAGGCTCGCGGGTTTGCGCGCCTTGAGCGCGGTGGCGGCGGCCTCGACGATCCTGTCGATGAGCCAGTCGGTGTACTTGTTCATGTTGGCCTTCTGCGCAGCGGTGGCCCGTCCCCCCCAGACCACCACCGCGTAATCGCGCAGGCTGGGGGCGCAGTGGGTGTGGGTCACCGCCAGCACCAGGCTCGTGGGCTTGATGCCGTGGCCCTTTTCGAGCTTCGCCGCCACCGCCCGGGTCACGCTCGCCGGGATGCCGCAATTGTCGACGGCAACAATGACAGCAGGATCCTTCGTCCCGATCGCCAGCGCCCGGGCCCAGATCTTTGTGTCGACGCCCTCGTGTTCCTTCGTTCGACCGCCGTAGCCCGCCAGCGCGACCGGGTGGGTGGGGGTGACGTCGATTCTGGCGACGCCGACCGCGACAGGATCCGCCTGGGCAGCAGGCGAGACAAACAGGAGGCAGCCGAGCGACAGGGCGGTCAGGATCTTCATCTTTCAGATCTTCTCCGCGACGGGAACAACCCGGATCAGTTCGATGTCGCCCTTGTCGATGGGGACCTTGACCGATTGGTTGCCGGGGGCTCCCTCGAGCTTGAGGTCGCTCCATTTGCGGGTTTGCTTGTTGAGGTGGCGGACGCTCTTGAACTTGCCCGTGATGGCGAGGGTCGCCTCGCGCTTGGTGCCGATGTCGCGGTTGCCGAGGGTGATGAAGTCCTCGTTCTTCAGGCCCTTGAAGACGCCCATGACGATGTGTTCTCCGGAGGGTTGCAGCCAGTAGTCCTCCGGCGCCTTGCGGGTGCTCGCCGGCAGCGGGAGGGTGTTGTAGACGTCGACCGAGCGCGCGTTGGTGATGTAGGGGCTGAAGGCCGCCAGCATGTTGTTGATGTAGGAGACCTCGTTGCCGATCCCTGAAAGCGGCGGCGGCTC
>DODI01000064.1:5962-7479 GCA_003509045.1 Planctomycetota bacterium
CTTGAAGCCCTTGAAGCCGTAGGCGACACTCATCGCCACCGTCTGGCGCATCTTGAGCACGTTGTCGCCATGCACGTGGACGAAGCGGAAGACCGGGATGCCGCCGGCGGCGATCGACATGCGGCGGTAGTATTCGAGGAAGTGGAAGTGCAGGTGCGCCTGGCGCTGCCAGTGGTAGTCGTAGTACTCGAGCATGCGCGGACGAACGACGTCGAGGAAGTACTCGATGCCGCCGTACTGCGAGTAGGTGGTGAACTCGGTGGGGTGGTAGGGGTCGATGGCCTCGTACTGGCGCCGCATATTGCCGAAGCCGGGGAAGCTCGAGGGCTTGCGCCGGTCGCTGAGGTAGTAGCTGATGATGGTCTTCTCATTCTTCAGCGCGTTGGCGGTCCAGGGGGTGACGCCGTGCATGAGCAGGTAGATCCCGGCCTTCTTCGCCTCGGCGAAATCTGCCAGGCTGCCCTCGAGGCCGTTGAAGTTGGCCTTCTTCATGGTGACGAAGAGGTTCTTCAGCCCGACGCGCGGTCCCACCCAGCTCGGGCTCAGGAAGGAGATCAGCGCCGGCATGCGGAAGGGGCCCGGCAGCGCCTCGCGCACCTTCTTCTCGAAGGGGCCGATGCCGAACACATCGCTGGTGCGCTGCTTGGGATGGACCTCGAGGCGTTCGAGCTTGCCGCCGGTGTAGGCGACCTCGATCCCGAGGCCGTTCTCGGAGTTGACCCGGAAGGCGACATCCCGGTCCAGGGGCCAGCCGGGAAGCACGCAGACCCTCTTTCCGGTCGAGGCGATGAGCAGCGAGCGCAGCGTGTCGATCAGGGTGTCGATGCCGGCGTTCTCTTCCGGAAGCTCAGAGAAATCCGCGCCCCAGAAGCGGGGGAAGCGGGTCTCGCTCTTGCCTGCGGCGAGGTAGGGTCTGGACTTTTCGATGGCGGCCTTGACCGCAGCCGCACTCTTCTCCGGCGGCAAGGGCTTGATCTCCCGTTCGGGGAGTTCCTTTTTCTCGTCGGCAGCCGCCGGCTTGAGCGGGTGGGGGCCGCGGCCGCTGCAGGCGCTCAGGTAGCGCCGGATGACCAGGGCGCGCGCCATCCGGGCGCCATCCTCGTCCGAGCCGAGCCGGATGCTGCCCTTGTTCCAGAACTTGTTCCAGGCGTCCATCTGGCCGCGGACCGCGCCGTTGACATCGGTCTTGTTGACCGCCTTGATCGCGTCCTCGACACTGGTGGGCTTCTCGGGCGCAACGATGTGGATCTGTAGGTCGAAGACCTGCAGGGGCTGCGTTGTGTGGAAGGACGCGTCCTCGCGCGGCTCCATACCATCGCAGAGGAGCACCAGGGCCTTGTCGTTTTTGCGGAAGACCGATCTCTTGCGCTCCTTGTCGGCGCTCGCCTGGCCGCCCTCTCCTTCGAGCCAGGTGTCGAGGTCGACCGGGGCCGATGTGCGCAGCTGGAGATGAAAAACATCTTTATTGGCATCGACATAGAAGGAAAAGACCGGCTTGCTGGGCTGGGCCGGGCCCT
>DODI01000064.1:7777-8134 GCA_003509045.1 Planctomycetota bacterium
CTTGCTGGGCTGGGCCGGTCCCTTGACGACCACCTCGCCGTATTTGAAGAGCAGGGTCTGCTCGAGAGTTCCGGGAGCAGTCGAGAGTCCCGGAGTGATGCGGAAGCGGGCGCCTCCCAGGATCTCGGCCTTCTCGCCGGGCTTCGGGATGCGGGCGATGGTGACCCGGACATCGCCGTCCGCGTTGGTCCAGACGCTGGCGAGCACCTTGCCGTTGCCGATCGGCATGGCGTCCTCGGCGGTCTTGCTTGGCGTCTTCCAGTAAACGTTGGTGTCCCGGATGGGATCGAAGGCCTTGCCCGCCGAGGGCGGGTTGGCCGGCGCCAGGGCCATGAGCGCGGCGTCGCTCACCTTCTC
>DODI01000400.1:0-355 GCA_003509045.1 Planctomycetota bacterium
CAGCGGTGGCCCTTGCGACGCGCGCCTTGCCCTTTGCCGAGATACCTTTTCTGTACTGAGACGGATCCAAGGCGGAAAAGACCTGGTCCGCATTGTCGTAACGACTCTCAGGATTGCGCGCCAGCATCTTCTGCACGACGGCGGAGAGTCCCCCGGGGATTTCCGGCACCAGGCGGCGAAGCGGTGTCGGGTCATTGTCCATCTTGGCCCGGATGATTTCCTTCACGCTGGCCCCATCGAAAGGGGCGACCCCGGCTATCATCCTGTAGAGCGTTGCGCCAAGAGCGTAAATGTCCGCTCGGTGATCAAGCGCCTCGCCTCGAGCCTGCTCCGGCGCCATGTAGCGTGGAGAGCC
>DODI01000400.1:743-6963 GCA_003509045.1 Planctomycetota bacterium
AGATCTCCAACCTTTACCGTTCCATCCAGCGTGAGCATCAGGTTCGCAGGCTTGATGTCACGATGAACTATCTGGTTCTGCTGGGCAAACTGAAGCGCCTGGGCAGCATCCCTGGCAGCGTCCACCGCCCGAATAATATCGAGCTGGCCTTCCTGCTCAAGCAGCTCTTCAAGACTGCCGCCCTCGAGATACTCCATCGACATGTAGTGATGGCCACCTTCGTTTCCAGCATCGTAGACCTGGACGACATTCGGATGATTCAGGCGCCCGGCGGCCCGGGCCTCCTCGAGGAAGCTCTTAATGAAATCCTCATCCTTGGAGAACCTCGGAGCCAGGATCTTCAGGGCGACCGACCGGTCCAACGAAAGCTGGCGTGCCAGGTAGACTGTTCCCATGGCGCCGCGGCCAAGACGCCTCTCGACTTCATAGCCGGCCAGGGTGCTTCCGATGAGCGGATCCTCATCGTCGGTCGCGAGGGAAATCAGGGTGTCACCGATCTCGATCGTGTCTCCGGGAATGAGCGTGTGCTGCTTTACAGGGACATCATTGACCCGGATGCCGTTGGTGCTCGTGTGGTCGTCGATGACCCATTTCCTCTGCTCGCAACGCACCACGCAATGAACCCGGGAGGCCATCTTGTCATCGATACAGATATTACACTTCTCATCCCGCCCGATCGTGAAGGCGCCTGATTCGGGTAGCTTGAATTGCTTTCCCCGCTGAGAACCTGATTCAATAGTTAGTCTGGCCATAGTCTCCCTAAGGTAAGATCAGCGCCGGAACACGACAAGAGTCCGATTGTCAAAGTTTGTCGCCACAAGAGCTTCCAACACTAAACCTTCCGGATGATCAATTGGTGGAAGTATATCTTAACCTTTTTCTCGTTGCCGGTAAAAGAAACGGGCAAATTGCAGGTCTTCTCAAAGCTGAAAGAGCAACCAGCCCGCTACAGATGAGCAGGGAATAAGCCAGAGAGGGCTCCATTTGAGGACGACAAGCAGAACCGTGGCCAACACCGCCAGGGCCGCGCTCTGCCATTGCAAACCGGCTTCGGCGCTGGGATAGAGAGTATTTTGCGCAAGGGTGACCGTCACCGCCGCCATCAGGCCCACAGAGCTGGCATTCACGGCGTCGAGAAAGTCCCCCATTCTCTGCGATGCACGCAGCCTCCAGAGTACCTTTGCCAGGAGAACGACAAAAATGAAGGACGGCAGAAAGATACCCGCCGAGGCGATGGCCGCGCCGGGAACCCCGTGCAGAAGGTAGCCCAGAAACGCTGCGGTCGAGAGGATCGGCCCGGGCGTAACGTTTCCAGCCGCGACCGCGTCGAGCAACTGCTCAATGGTGATTCCAAATCTAGGATCGTTTACCAGCTCACGTTCGAGGTAGGCCACGAGAACATAGCCCGTACCGAACAATACCGAACCAATCTTGAGAAAAACGAACCCCAGCTCTGCCAGGGTCGCTTTCACCACTCCCGCCGCCCCGGCAGCAGCAAGCGTACCTCCACCGACACCAAGCCAGCCGCCGCCGCAGCCAAGCGCAACAGCGGCGGCCTTATCCGGAGGGGAGCCGCGGGAGATCCCGCCCGCCAGCAGACCGAAAAAACCTCCGGCGGCCAGGGCGATAATGGGATCCGTCTCCAGCAACACCGCCGCCGTAACGGAAAGGCCGATGACTGCCAGCAAGGAGCTCTTGAAAGCGGTTCTTCCGAGCCTCCAGACAGCCAGGCCGATCAGGGCGGGAATCGTCGCCTGGATCCCCTTGAAAAAAAGGATCACATCCGGAAGCTCCCCGTAGCTCGCATAGAGCGCCGCGAGAGCCGTGACAATCGCCACCGCAGGTAAAACAAAGCAGGTTCCCGCCACCAGCAGGCCTGTAAACCCCGCCCGAATGAAGCCAACGTGAAGCACCATCTCCGTAGAGTTCGGCCCCGGAATCAGGTTGGTTGCCCCTAGCATATCGAGAAAACGCTCCGGACTGATCCAGGCTCGGCGCTTAACCACCTCGTCTTCGAGCATGGCGATATGCGCCGCGGGACCGCCAAAACCAAGGAAGCCCAGCTTGAGACAGAGCAACGCCAGTTCTCCAAGGCGTGACATAAATCTTCAATTCTCCGGCAAAGATCGCAGAATGAGAGCCCGGTCCGGACCGGCTCTTACCAGGGGCTCATCCCGCCATTGACACAGATGGTCTGACCGGTAACAAAACCGGCTTCGTCGCTGGCGTAGTAGGTAACGGCCCCGGCGATATCATCCGGAACGCCCCAGCGATCCATCGGGATCAGCTCCCTGTAGCCATCTTTCTGTTCCTGCGAATCGTTCTCATGCCGCTCAACGGGAATCCAGCCCGGCGCCACGAGATTGACCGTGATGTTGAACGGAGCCAATTCCGTCGCCATGCTTCGCGTGAAACCGATCTGGCCGCCCTTGGCTGACACATAGGCGCTGAAGTTGCCGATGCTGCGTTGAAACACCTCGCTGGTTATGTTGATGATCCTGCCCCACCGGCTCTCTTTCATATGCGGCAGAACGGCGCGCGTAAGAAGGTAGGGGCTCTTGATGAAGAAATCGATCATCTCCTGGTAGTGATCCCAGGTGAACTCCTCGATGGGCATCTGGGGCTGATCAGGTGTCGCGTTGACGACGAGAATGTCGATGGCGCCAAGCTTTTCAACCGCCGCCGCGCACAGGGCGTTGACGGAATCCTCATCGGACACATCGCCGCGAAGCATAACACCCTCGAAACCTTCCGCCTCGAACTCGCTGAAGGTCTGAGCTGCGCGCTCCTCGTTGTTGAAGTAATTCAGGGCGACCTTGGCTCCTGAACGAGCCAGCCCGAATGCAACCGCCTTGCCGAGTCCTGTCGAGCTGCCAGTTACAAGCGCCACGCGACCATCAAGGGAAAATGGCATGTCGTTATCCATAGGATTGAATCGTTGATGAGACGGGCTCAGCCTTACCCGTAAAAAGGAGAGCGCCATGATGGGCTTCCCGGTCGGACGAGTCAAGCCAAGACGAAGGCCCGGGCTGCCGGCGCCGTCTCAAGGCTTGAGCTCGGTATTCCAATAGGCCTCGCTGACGAAATGATCCCAGCTGGCCTTGCGGCGCGTGACGTGAAGAGTGAAGGCCGACTGGGAGGGTGGCTCAACCGGTTCACGCAGCAGGCGCATCCCCGCCTCCCTGGTACTTCGGCCACCCTTGCGGGCATTGCAGGAGAGACAGGCGACAACGCAATTGCTCCAGCTGCTGACCCCTCCAGCGCACCTGGGAACGACATGGTCAATCGACAGGTTCTCGGTCGAGGATTGACAGCCGCAATACTGACAGCTATTGCCATCCCTGCGAAAGAGGTTACGGCGCGTGAAAACGACCTGCGGCCGGTGGAACCGATCGCAGCCATGCAATACGATGACCTCCGGAATTCGAATCCGCCGGCTCACTCCCTGGAGATAGGGCTCGCCGTTGGAAATGACGAGGTCGGACCAGCTCTCGAAATCATAGAGCGAATAATCCTCCGGCTCGACAACCCGGGCCAGCCCCTTAAAGAGCATGGTGACGGCCCTTCTCACCGAGCAGACCTGGATGGGCAGCCAGTTTTTATTCAGGACCAGAGTTGGATCGGCAAGACAGGTTTCGCGCATCATTTCTCGGAGTTTACTTTCCTTGCGGGACAAAGATGCTGAACAGCGAGACTGGATCTCCTATCAGTCTACGGGCAGATGGCGGCGGTCTCAATTGAATCCATCACGCAGAAGAAGCCGGCTGGGGATTTGCTGGCTCCCGAACTCCCTTTGACACATACTCTGTCCGTCCCATCGCCGAATGATTGAAGCGATGGAGCGCGGGGGCTCAACGGAATCAAAGATTAATGCCCCTTCGGAGCCGTCCAGAAAAATGACCGGGAGCTCGCAGGTGCCGATCTCAATGCCCGTCACGGGCAACCAGCCTGATGAACGGAAAAAACCCGGGGGCGGTGTTTTCCTGGGCGGACCGCTCTCGGCCATGCTGCTCTCCCTGTGCTTTCTCGAGCACGATGGAATCCTGGAGAGAACCATCCCATGGTTCAGCCTGATCCCGCTCTTCATCAGCCTGGACCGTCACCGCCGCAACCTGAAGTGGCGGCTGGTGCACGGCCTGTTTTTCGGACTGATTCTGTATTGCTGGCCACTGGTATCCTGGAACGAACCCGCCAACCTGGCGACCATGTGGACCAGCCTGCTCATGATGGGGCCCTGGATGCTGTTCTGCGCCGCTGGAGGAGCCCTGCTCCGCTATCCATCCCGGCTCACCGTTGTGCCCGGACTCGCGATACTCTGGACTGGGCTCGAATTCCTGCGCAGCGAATGTATCTCGGTATCCGTCCCCTGGATGCAGCTCGGGCAGACCTTGAAGCCTGAAAACCCTGAGGGGCAATTCGCCTCGGTCATCGGACTCGCGGGACTCGGCTTTGCAATCTGCCTGGTCAATGGAGCCTTCTTCCTGACCCTGAGAGAGCGCCGAAGCCGCGTTCAATTCTTCGCAGCGCTGGCCGGAACCGGGGCGGTGGTGGGCCTGCTGATTTCCGGAGGACTCGTTGGATCCAGAGCCCAGCGCCTCGAGCAGCCGCCCCGCGAGACCCTGCGAGTCGGCCTGGTTCAAACCGGCAGCGGCGGCGGCAACAGCGAACATCTCAAGCTAGCTCGGCAGCTCCTGAGCTCTGAACCCCAGCTGATTTTCTTCCCCGGTAACGCCTTCATGCCCGCTCCGGGCAAGTCCTCGATCCCGGCCGAGCTGGAGGTCTTCGCGCGCGAAGAAGAGGTGATGCTCGTCGCTGGCATGAGCCTGGGCCCTGGCGGCAAGAGCAAGAAGAGTCGGGCCCTGCTGTACATCGCCAGCGGCGGACGGCCTGGAGAACTTGTACATTCAGAAACCCTGGAGATCCTCACAAAGGAGGATCAATCCATCCTCGCTGTCTCTGACCGCGTAAGCCACTCCGCCTGCCAGCTGAACCGCCTTGCTGCCGGCGGAGCGCGGCTGTTCCTGGTGACTGGCGATAGCGCTCCCGATGAAATGAAATATGACCTGCTGCGCAATCGTCTCCACGCCTTTCGCGCCCTGGAAACCGGGATCTCCATCTGCAGGACAACCAGCACCGGAAGCTCCTCCATCGTAAACCATACGGGAAGCTGCAAGGTGACCGCCCCGCGCAACCAGGCCTGGGCGACGGTCAGTTCCGTCCCTCTACTCGACCCGCAGCCTGGCGGTACCTGCTTTGTCAAGGGCGGCTGGATCATCGGGCCCGGCTGCTTGCTCCTGCTTGCGATCCTCGTCCTCTTTGAGCTATACACGCTCAGAAAGAAATCAAATGCGGGTAGAAACACAGGCCGTCAGGACAACACGAGACCATCGTAGGCGAGAGCCATCCCGGCGGGAAGCTCCAGGGCGGCATGGGAGATGTCGTGGGTCATATGGGTAAAGAAGGTCTGTTCCGCGGCGATCTTTTCAGCCGCTGAGACCGCCTCCTCCGTAGAAAAATGGGTTGGATGGCTTTGGGGGCGCAGCATATCGAGCACCAGGGTTTTCAGTCCGCCAAGCTGCCCCCAGCTCTCATCGGGAATCTCTGAAACATCCGTACAGTAGGCCAGCGGTAGCTGTCCGGGCTGCGACTCCGCCACCTCTCCGGAATCGTCGAGGGCCTCGACCCTGAACCCGAGCACGGGCTGGCGGCCGTGAAGCAACCGCAGCGGGGTGAAACGAAGACCGAAGAGGTCGAGGGCCTCGCCCACCCGCAGCTCGGTCTCCAGCAGGCGAGCTACAAAGGACCTGTTGATGTTTTTCTCTGCCTCGAAGATATGCCGGTAGACCCTGTGAAGAAAATCGAGCGTCTCCTGCTCCGCGTAGATATCGATCGCCGAGCCCATAACCGCGTTGAATCTCCGCACCTCGTCCAGCCCGAAAGTGTGATCGACATGATCATGGGTAAAGAGGATCGCATCGCATCTTTCCAGGCCAAGTTCGAGAGCCTGCTGGCGTAAGTCCGGCGAGGTATCGATCAGAATGACCCGATCGTGTCCTTCTCCATCGGTAAAGCGCAGGCATACGCTTGCCCGTCGACGCCGGTCGCGCGGATCAGCAGAGGTGCAGACCTCGCACTGGCAGCCGATGACCGGCACCCCCGCGGATGTTCCTGTTCCGAGGAAGGTAAAGCTCAAGCTGGTAAGGTCTGGATTGGACGGCAT
>DODI01000226.1:0-4585 GCA_003509045.1 Planctomycetota bacterium
GGCTACGGAGAGCTCAGCTGTTACGGAAACAAGGCCTACAAGACACCGCACCTGGATGCCCTCGCGCAAGCCGGAATGCGCTTCACCGACTATCACTCCAACGGGGCCGTCTGCAGCCCGACCCGCGCGGCGCTCCTGACCGGGCGCTACCAGCAGAGAGCCGGGGTGGGAGGGGTGATCTATGCCGGCTTCGATCAGAACAGAAATCACGGGCTCCATCAGAGCGAGACGACCTTCGCCGAGCTCCTGGCCGGTGGCGGGTATAAAAACGGCTGCTTCGGAAAATGGCATCTCGGCTATGAAAAGAAGTTCAACCCTGTCCATCATGGCTTCAGCCGGTTCCGCGGCTATGTCAGCGGCAACATCGACTACCAGTCGCATTACGACCGGGTAGGTGTCTACGACTGGTGGGAGGGGCTCGAACACATCAGGGAGAAGGGCTATTCAACGCACCTCATCACCCGCCACGCCGTAAAATTCATCGAAGAGCACAAAGACCGGCCCTTCTGCCTCTACGTCCCACACGAAGCCCCGCACACCCCCTTCCAGGGGCCGGGGGATCCGGCCTTCAGAGTCAAAGGCAAGGTGGTGCCGGAGAAGCGAACCGCCGCATTCAGGAAACGCGCCTACCGCGAAATGGTACAGGAGCTGGACAAGGGTGTCGGAGAGATCGTCGCCTCGCTCAAGCGCCTCGGGCTCGAGAAGAACACCCTGGTTTTCTTTGTCTCCGACAACGGCGCCGCAAGCTTCGGAAACAACGGCTCCTTGAGAGGCAGCAAGGGCCAGCTCTGGGAGGGCGGGCATCGCGTTCCGGCAATCGCGAGCTGGCCCGGTAGGATTGAGGCCGGAAGCACCTGCGATGACCTGTCGATCGGGATGGACATCTTCCCCACCCTGCTGGAGCTCGCCGGGCTGAGCGCTCCGGAAAAGCTTCGCCTCGACGGACGCAGCCTGGTCCTCAGCCTCCTTGGTAAACAACGGATCACGGGCCGACCACGCAGGCTCTTCTGGGGCGCCGGTCGACAGCAGGCCATGCGTCAGGGCCCGTGGAAATATGTCCGGGAGCTCAAGGGCCAGAAGGCTGTGGCGCTCTACAACCTCTCCAGCGACCCGGGCGAGAGAAACAACCTCGCAAAGAAAAATCCAACCCGCCTTGCCTCCATGCAGAAAAACTACGCGGCCTGGGAAAAGGAAGTCGCCGCCGGAGCCACCAGGCAGCCCCCAGTACCCGGTAACCGGAAAAAATAGCCTGCCTGGAAGCCGGAAAACAGGCCTGAAAAGGCCGGATGAGGTGCGTCCGCCTCCAGGAGGGCAGAAAGCGACATCAAAGCAAAGTTTCATCGGTTATGATGAGGCCCTGAAGAAGAACAGGCCTCGCGAAAGCCGGCGCCTGCTCGATCTGGGATCTCTAAATCATCAAAGGCGTTCTGTCATGTTGAACAGGCTTTATCGCATCTTTGCCTGCGGCGTTTTTTTCGGTCTCCTCTTTGCTCCGGTCGCCGGCGAGGCGCTCTTCGGAAATGACCTCGAGACGCTGACGGAAAAATATCAGCAGGCCCGGAGCTCCGCCGGAAAACCCGGCACCGCCGCCTGGCCCGGAGCGGTCGAGAGAAAAGTCGCCCCAATCCTGCGCCGAATCGGCAAGCTCAAAGACCCCGAGGCGCTCAAGATGCTCAAGCGCGAATACAGCAGCACGGACTCCTACCTGGTTGCCGCGGCGGGCCTTGCCATGATCGAAGGCGGCAACAAAGAAGGCCTGGAGGCGGCCATCAAGGGCTTCGGCAAGGGAAGTGGCTGGAAGACCTACTCCAAGGTGCGCGTTCTCGATGCGATCGCGGCTACCGAGAAACCCGCGGCACGGGATTTCGTAATCAAGGCGGCAACGTCCGGAACATCGGAGATGCGGGTCATCGCGATCGGAAGCCTGTCAAATTTCCCACGCAACCCGGAGGCCTGCGAGGCCCTAATCGATGGCCTCAAGAGCAGCCATTCCATGGTCCGCAACGCCTCGCTGCAGGCCTTGCACAAGTTCAAGGTCAAGGAGATGGTCCCCGCCCTCATTGCCCGCCTCGGTAAAGAAAAAGACTCCTCCCGCCAGAGCGATATTCTCAAGCTCCTGGTGAGGCGCACAGGAGTCAACATGGGGCTGGTCTCCAAGGACTGGAACAAGTGGTGGAAAGAAACCGGCGATCGTTTCGAATTCCCAAAAGCCTCGGCGGCCGGCGCGCCCAGGGCCAATACCGTGGTCGTTCCGACCTACTTTGGAATCGAGGTCGCCTCGAAGCGGGTGATCTTCCTTGTCGACGCCTCGATCAGCATGCTCCAGTCCGCAACCGGCCCCAAGAAGAAGGGCAGGAAGAAAAACCTCAAGGGCGCGCCCGGCACCAAGATGGCGGCGCTGAAAAAGGAGCTCGCGAGCATCCTCACGAAGCTTCCCGACACGACGATGGTCAACATCATCTTCTTCAACGTCGGCCCGATCCCCTGGAAATCTTCCCTCCAGCCCCTGCGCGGACGCGGACGCCAGGAGGCCATCGCCTTCGTCAACAACCTCGACTGCAAGTTCAAGACGAACATCTACGACTCACTCGTGCTCGCCCTCAAAGACCGCAAGGCCGACACGCTCTTCCTGCTCTCCGATGGCAAGCCCATTGGCGGCACCTTCACCAAGCCCGCGGACATCCTGCGCGAGATCGGCGCGAAAAACCGCGTTCGCGGCGCCAAGATCAACTGCATCAGCTTCGGCCAGGAAACCCCCTTCCTCAAACAGCTGGCCAAACAAAACGGCGGCGTCTACCGCGCCACCAGTGGTGGGGGCGGTGGCAAAAAAGCCGGCAAAGGCAAGAACGCCAAGTAGCTCCGGGTCAAGTCCTGAGGCCGGACCTTGAGTATGTCAGCCGTCTTATCGAGGTTAAGGTTGAAGGCGGTGGTCCCATCTGCTGCCCTGCATCTCTTTCCATCAGAGAGGGGCGTCGACTGGTTTGCCGCCGCAAAACCAGCACCGAAATTGAGTTCCATTTGCCCTCGCCAGCCGACAAACTGGGTTCTGGAACTCTGGAATAGAACCCCCCAAATCGACGGGAACACCCATGTATAAGATCCTCCTCCTGCTCCTGGCGCTCTGCCTCGGCGGCGCCCTGCAAGCGGCCGACAAACCCAACATCGTCTACATCATGTCCGACGAGCTGGCCTATTTTGAGCTCTCGCATATGGGTAATAAATACCTTGAGACGCCGAACATAGACCGCATGGCGGCCGAGGGCATCCGCTTCACCCAGGCGCTCGCCGGGGCGCCGGTGTGTGCCCCCACCCGCTGCACCCTGATGACCGGCAAGCACTCCGGGCACACCTCGGTGCGCGCCAACGGCGGCGGCACGCCGATGAGGGCCGGGGAGATCACCATCGCCTCAATGCTCAAGAAAATGGGCTACGCCACCGGCGGCTTCGGCAAGTGGGGCTGCGGCGGACGCGACTCCACCGGGGTGCCCGAGAAGCACGGCTTCGACGTTTTCTTCGGCTACTACGACCAAGTGCACGCCCACTCCTTCTACACCCCCTACCTCATACGCAACAGCGAGGAAGTTCCATTGAAGGGCAACCTCGGCGGGCGCTCCGGCGAAACCCACGCCCAGTACCCCATCATGGAGGAAGCCCTCAAGTTCATCCGCGAAAACAAGGACCAGCCCTTCTTCTGCTATCTCCCCGTCACCCCGCCGCACGGCATGTACGACATCCCCAAGGACGACCCCGCCTGGCGACGCTACAAGGGAGAAAAGTGGATCGAGGACGACAAGATTCCCCAGGACGTGAAGAACTACGCCGCCATGGTCACCATGGTGGACGACAACCTCGGCCAAGTGCTCGAGTTGCTCCGCGAACTCAAGCTGGAGGACGACACCATCGTGTTCTTCACCGGCGACAACGGCGGACAGGACCGCTTCCGCAGCAAAGAGCACCCCCGCGGCTTCTTCGGGCCCAACGTCAACCCGCGCACCAAGGTGGAGTTCCGTGGCGGCAAGGGAAACCTCTACGAGGGCGGACTCCGCATACCCTACCTTGTCCGCTGGCCGGGCAAGATAAAGGCCGGTCAAGTGAGCGACCTCATATTCTACCAGCCCGACGTGCTCCCTACCCTCGCCGAGCTCTGCCAAGGGAAAGCCCCCGACGACGTCGACGGTATATCCATACTTCCCACTCTGCTCGGCGAAAAGGCCGTCGGCCACAAGCAGGAGAAGCGCGACATGCTCTACTGGGAATTCGGCAGCCAGACCGCCGTCCGCAAAGGCCAATGGAAAGCCATCCAGCCAGGAAAGGGCCGCCCCTGGGAACTCTACGACCTCGACCAAGACGTCAGCGAAACCACCAGCGTGGCGGACGAGCACCCGAAAATCCTGGCCGAGATGAAAGCCTTCGCCGTGGCCTCCCACGAACCCATCCGGGCCGGTACCTTCACCACCCGCGAGCGCCACGAGCGCGACCGCCAGGCGAAGTGGGGATCCACCCGCAGTGGTTCCGCCACCTCCGGCCAGAAGATGAACCGCCTCACGGACAAGAACCTCATACCGCTCAAGGAAACCAAGCTGGT
>DODI01000319.1:0-4142 GCA_003509045.1 Planctomycetota bacterium
GGCCTGCCCGAGGTGATCGAAGATGGGAAATGCGGCTACCTCTGCGAGGTCGGGGACGTCAAGACGATGGCCGAACGAGCCGCGGAGCTGCTTGGCGACAAGCAGAAGATAACCCGATTCTCTGCCGCAGCCCGGGAGAGAGCGCGAAGCGAGTTCGAGCCCAGCAGGATCGTCGACACCTACGAAGACTTCTACCTGCAGATCATCGGGGAGGCCTCCGAGACCGGAAACCAGGGGAGCAACGACTGATGGCAACCTCTATCGCCGAAGTCGTGGTCAACGCCCCCCTGCTGCGCTCCTTCCATTACAGCATTCCCGACAACCTCGAGGTTGAGCTGCTGCGGGGGCACCGCGTACTCATACCATTCGGACCCCGTACGATAACGGGAGTCTGTGTCGGCTTCCCTCGCGAGAGCGAGGTCCCGAAGCTCAAACCCATCACGAGCATCCTGCATCCGGAATGCCGCTTTGACGAGCACCTGCTCGAGCTCACCAGGTGGATCTCTTCCTATTATCGAGTCAGCTGGGGAGAGGTCCTGGAGACCGCCCTCCCCCCCGCCATCCGCTCAGGAAAGGCGAAGGAGCAGAAGATTCGCGAGGTCTTCGCTCTGAAGGAGCCGGAGAAGCTGCTCGCTGAGGCGAAGAAGCTCCGCAAGAAGGCGGCAGCCCAGGCCCGCATCCTGGAGAAGCTGGCCGAAAAAGGCTCCCCGGACCGGGCCTTCGAGCGGGGACGCCTGCTGAAAGAAGCGAACGCCGCAGCCGCGAGCCTCAACCGGTTGAGGGAGAACGGATGGCTCGAGGAAAAATCCAGGGTCCTACGGCTTGATCCATACGGAACAGAGACGGCCAACCTCACGCCACGCGAGGAACCAGATCTCAACGCCGACCAGGCAGCCGCGCTCGCGGCGCTGGAGGCGAGCCTCGATGAGGGCGGGTTCAAGACCTGGCTACTGCATGGAATCTCCGGAAGCGGCAAGACCGAGGTCTACCTCAGGGCTCTGCGGCGGGTGCTGAGCAGGGGCGGAAGAGGCCTCGTCCTCGTACCCGAGATCTCGCTGACCCCGCAGACGGTCCTGCGCTTCAAGCGCGCCCTCCCGGGCCACCGGGTGGCCGTACTGCACAGCATGCTGACGCCGAACGAACGAACCAGCCAGTGGCGAAATATCCAGGAGGGGCTGGCCGATGTGGTGATCGGCGCGAGATCAGCCATCTTCGCCCCGATCCCGGACCTCGAGCTGATCGTGGTCGACGAAGAACACGAATCAAGCTACAAGCAGGACTCCTCGCCCAGGTACCATGCCAGGGATGTAGCGGTGCTGCGCGGCAAGTTGCTGGAGGCGAACGTCGTTCTCGGCTCCGCCACACCGGCGCTCGAGTCGCTTCACAATGCCCGCGAAGGCAAATACGGGCTGCTCAGACTGCCGCGCAGGGCGACGACCCACGGCCTGCCGAGAACCCATGTCGTCCAGCTCGACGGCAGGTTCTACAACCCTGACGGCAGCGGCCTGATCTCCCGCGAGCTCGACATGATGGTCCGCAAGGAGCTCAAGCGCGGCGCCCAGAGCATCCTCTATCTCAACCGGCGCGGCTTCACCACCTACCTCCACTGCCTCGAATGCGGCTGCGTCCTCAACTGCGATGAATGCGATGTGAGCCTCACCCTCCATCGCGGAGAGAACCTGCTGCGTTGCCACTACTGCGACCTGAAACAGATGATTCCCCGCCAATGTCCCGACTGCCGCTCAGGAAAACTGAGACACAGCGGGGTGGGCACGGAGAAGGTGGTGGCTGAGATCTCGCGGCGTTTTCCGGATGCGCGAGTCCTGCGTCTCGACAGGGACACCGTAAGAAACCACCAGCTGCTCAAGGAGGCGCTTGGAGCCTTCTCCCGTGGCGAATACGACATCCTCGTGGGAACCCAGATGGTAGCCAAAGGCCATGACTTCCCCGGGGTCAATCTCGTCGGCATCCTGCTGGCGGACACGGGGCTTCATTTTCCCGACTTCAGAGCCTCGGAGCGGACCTGGCAGCTGCTGACCCAGGTTTCCGGCCGGGCCGGGCGCGGAGAGGAGCGGGGCCTCGCGATCATCCAGACCTTCTCCCCTGGACATTACGCGATCGCCTGCGCGGCAAATGGAGAGGACGAAGAATTCTGCCGCAAGGAGCTCGAGTACCGGAAGACACTCGGCTATCCCCCCTTCGGCCGCCTGGTGAAGATCCTGCTGAGCGGCAAGCAGGAAGAGGCTGTCTGTGAAGAAGCCTCCAGGATCGCGGAGTTGCTCAGAGAAGCGGCCGCTCCCGGCGCCAGCAAAACGAACAAAGACCAGGGCGGCCTTTTCGACCTGAAAAAAACTGGGACGGGAGCTGTTGCATCCCGTCCCCGGATTCTTGGTCCGGCACCCGCCCCCCTAACCAGACTCCAGGGCAAGTTCCGTATACAGATCTTGATCAAATCTCCTACGAGTGCCGTCAACCAGCAACTCCTGGAGCGCGTCGAGGGCAAGCTGAAGCCTCGCAGAGGTGTCGACCTGCTCCTCGACGTCGATCCCCAGTCGATGCTTTGAGCCTCGACTGGCCCAATCTCAGTCGGTATACGACCACGTAGAAGTAGTCGGCTCCGCTGCCGTCTCGGTTTGAGCAACCTCCGTCTGGGCCGTCTCGACTGGAGCCGGCTCAGGGGCTGTCTCGGCGACCGGCGTCTCCAGCATGGGAGCTGGAGTCGCAGGAATCTCAACAACCGGAGTTTCTTCAACAGCCGCCTCAGTTTCAAGAGTTTTAGCGCAAAGCATCTCCTTGAACTGCTTGCCGACCTTGAAGGCGCAACGGGTTGAAGCCTGGATCATCATCGGCTCACCAGTGCGAGGATTGCGACCTTCTCGAGCCTTGGTCTGCCTCGCCTCAAAGGTCCCGAATCCCATTAGCTGCACCTTGCCAGTATCCCGAACACCTTCCTTAATCGTTTCAAGGATTGTGTTTACATAAACGTCCGCACTGCTTTTGCTACAGTCCAAGGACTTCGCAACAGCATCAATAACACCAGCCTTGTTCATCTCTTCACTCCTTCGCCTTACGGCTTGAACAATTGGCTTGAACAAAGGGTTTTCCCGCAAGGATGCGAGAGAAACCCGCCTGATCTCCACTGTCGGGCAGTATTCTATGTTCCGAATATCCTGTCAACACCAAAAGATAAGCGTATTTCCGGAAAACAAGTCATTTCGTCTTTTAGGCGATTCACAGATATACTTCAGGCACATGACTAAAAATCTGCTCAAGACACTTCCACAGGTCGAAAAAGCCCTTCAGTGGCCCGAGATCAAGGATCTCGCGGAACGGTATTCCCGCTCCGAACTGACCCGGGTGCTGCGCTCCACCCTGGAGGAAATCCGTGCCGCCCTCCTCGCCGAGAGCCTCGACCCGGCCAAGGCCGAGCGGCTGGCCTCCCGGGAAGGCATCGTGGGCCGCCTGCGAAGGCTTCTCGCCTCGCGCCTGCGCTCCTCCTACCGTAAGGTCATCAACGGCACCGGTGTCCTCCTGCATACAGGTCTCGGACGTTCCGTTCTCCCGAGCGCGGCGGTCGATGCTTTCAGGGCCAATCATACGGGCTATTCCATCGTGGAGGTCGATGGGCGCAGCGGAGAAAGAAACCAGCGCGAGGGCGCTCTGAGGGAGGTCCTCTGCGAGCTGACCGGAGCGGAATCAGCCACCGTCGTCAACAACAACGCCGCCGCCACATTGCTCATACTCGGCGCCTTTGCCCGGGGCAAGGAGGTCATCGTATCGCGAGGCCAGCTCGTTGAGATCGGCGGTTCCTTCCGCGTGCCCGACATCATGAAGGAGAGCGGCGCCCGTCTGGTCGAGGTTGGAACGACAAACCGGACCTACGCAAAAGATTTCGAAGCCGCGATCACTCCGGAGACGGGAATGCTGCTCGAGGTTCACACCTCCAATTACGCGATCCGCGGCTTTGCCCATCACACGCCGCTAGAAGACCTCGTCGAGCTCGGCGCCAGCAAGGGACTGCCGGTTGCGAGCGATCTCGGCTCGGGCTGCTTCCTGGACATGATGAAGTTCGGCTTCGAGCACGAGCCGCTGGTTCGCGACAAGGTCCTGGCCGGCCCCGAGGTCGTCTGCTTCAGCGGTGA
>DODI01000447.1:0-2837 GCA_003509045.1 Planctomycetota bacterium
CTCACCACAGGCTGCGCCCAATGCCACAGCCACAAATACGACCCGATCTCCCACACCGACTACTACCAGCTCATGGCGCTACTGGACAACGCCGACGAGCCGGACTATCTCATCCCCGAGCCCACGCTGCTGGAAAAACGAGCTGAGCTCGAGAAAAAGATCGAGGAGCAGGAGGCCGCCCTCATAAAGAAGCTTCCCGATTTCGAGAAGAAGTTCGCCACCTGGTCCGGCAGGCAGGCCGCCGTCAACTGGCAGGTGCTGCGCCCCTCCTCGATGAAAACCAACCTGCCTCGGCTCGAAATTCTGGAAGACGGCTCCATCTTCTCGACCGGGGACATCACCAAGCTCGACACCTTCACCCTCCGCTTCAAAACAAAAACCGCCCTCGAAGCGCTGCGCCTCGAGGTCCTGCCGGATGACCGCCTGCCGGCCGGCGGACCGGGGCGCTCCTACTACGAGGGCCGCAAGGGTGACTTCTTCCTCAGCGAGATCACCGCAATCGCAGGCGGTGAGCCGCTGAAGTTCACCAATGCCTCGCGCGACTACGGCAAGATCACCACGGGAAGCGGCAAGGCGGCCGCCGCCGAGACCTACGATGGCAACACCACCACCGGCTGGGCGACCTCCGGACGCGAGGGTAAGGCCAGCCAACTGGTCCTGCCACTGGAGAAACCCGTCGCCGCCGGCTCAGAACTCGAGCTCGCCCTCTACTTTGAGCGCCACTACGCAGCCAGCCTCGGGCGCTTCCGCCTCTGGGGGGCAGCAAAGGGAAAAGAAGCAAAAGCAAAGGACCTGCCCACCGCTATAGAGGAGATCCTCGCCGTCGAGAGAAAGCTGTGGACACCTGCCCAGGCTGACCGGGTTAAAAGATATTTCCTACGCAAGGATGGCGCCTTCGCCGGGGCGAGGAAGCCCATCGATGCCCTGCGCAAGCAGGTGCCGCAGCTGAACCGGACCATGGTCCTGCGCGAACGTCCGGCCGACAACCCCCGCCCGACCTATCGCTACCACCGGGGTGAGTACCTCAGCCCTAAAGAGCAGGTCCAGCCGGCGGTTCTCAAGATCTTCCCGCCCCTGCCCGACGGTCAGCCCGCCAACCGCCTCACCTTCGCCAGGTGGCTGGCGAGCGAGCGCAATCCGCTGCTTGGCCGCGTCACGGTGAACCGAGCCTGGCGCGCCTTCTTCGGCGCCGGCCTGCTGCGCACCAGCGGCGACTTCGGCACCCAGTCCGAGCCGCCCGACCATCCCGAGCTGCTCGACTGGATGGCGGTCGAGTTTCGCAAGCAGGGGTTGTCGATGAAAAAACTGCACAAGCTGATCGTCTCGAGCGCCGTCTACCGGCAGGCATCGAACGTTTCACAGGATCTGCTCGAGCGCGACCCGGCCAACCGCCTGCTGGCCCGCGGACCTCGCCACCGCCTCTCGGCCGAGGCGATCCGCGACCTCATGCTCAAGGGCAGTGGACGCCTCTCTCCGAAGATGTTCGGACCGAGCGTCTACCCGCCGCAGCCCGGCTGGGTCACCAAGCTGGCCTATGGATCGCCCGGCTGGAATGTCTCCAAGGGTGAGAACCGCTACCGCCGCTCGCTCTACACCTTCACCAAGCGCACGGCCCCCTTCGCGAGCTTCACCACCTTCGATGCCCCCTCGGGGGAGGGCTGCATCGCGCGGCGCGACCGCAGCAACACCCCCCTGCAGGCCCTCGTGCTCCTCAACGACGATATGTATGTCGAGCTGGCCCGCTACGTGGCACGGGAAGCCGAAAAACAGGCGGCTGAAAAACGAGCAGACTTTCTCTTCCGGCGCTTCCTCACCCGCCCACCAGAAGCCGATGAAAAAAAGCTCATGGACAAGTTCCTCGAAACCCAGATTGAGCGACTCAAGGGCGGAAAGCTGGACGCGGCGAAGCTGACCGGCGACAAGAAGGCCTCGGGCGGCCAGGCGGCTCTCTTCCTGCTTGCCCGCTCCATCATGAATCTCGACGAGGTGATCACCCGGCAATGAAACAACCAGCGAATCATCCCCTCCAGGCTCAAACGCGTCGTCACTTCTTCCAGGACTGCGGCGTCGGCCTCGGCCGAATCGCCCTGGCCTCCCTGCTCACCCGCGAGCTCACTGCAGACACTCCTGAGTTGCCGGCCTTTCGGCTGCCGATCAGGGCGAAGCGCATCATCTATCTCTTCCAGGCCGGCGCTCCAAGCCAACTTGACCTCTTTGACTACAAGCCGAAGCTCAAGGAGCTCGAGGGCAAGCCCCTGCCGCCCTCGGTCATCAAGGGCCAGCGCTATGCCTTCATCCGGCGTGACGCGGCCGTCCTGGGCCCGCGCTTCAAATTCGCCCGGCACGGGAAATGCGGCGCCGAGCTCTCCGACCGGCTCCCCCACCTGGCAAAAATCGTCGACGACATCGCCATCGTCAAGACCGTTAACACCAACCTCTTCAACCACGCGCCCGCGCAGCTCTTCATGAACAGCGGCAGCGGCATCCCAGGGCGTCCCAGCATGGGCTCCTGGCTCAGCTACGGCATCGGCGCCGAGGCCGACGACCTGCCGGCCTTCGTCGTGCTCAAGAGCGGCGGTGGATTGAGCGGCGGCGCCTCCCTGTGGAGCTCGGGCTTCCTGCCGTCTGAACACCAGGGAGTACCCTTCAGGAGCGATGGCGAGCCCATCCTGCACGTCAACAATCCAGACGGTGTCGATTCCAGGGCGCAGCGCGACTCGCTCGACCTGATCCGCGACCTCAACAGAAGCCGCCTCAACCTCGTCGGCGATCCCGAGATCGCCGCCCGCATCGACGCCTACGAGATGGCCTACCGCATGCAGACCCGCGCGCCCGAG
>DODI01000186.1:0-1847 GCA_003509045.1 Planctomycetota bacterium
TCTGGGGTGATTACGACAACGACGGATTTCTCGATATTTTCACCGCTGCGTCCGGGAAATTGTTCCACAACCTCGGTGGACAGGGGTTCGAAAACGTGACCAATATCGTGCCGGAACGCGGCGAACATGTTTCCCGTGGGGCGGTGTGGGGCGACTTCAACAACGACAGCTATCTCGATATCTATTACGCCGGCTACGAAGTATGGGAACCCTCGAGGGACTATGCCGACATTCTTTACCTGAATGAAGGCGGCACGGCATTCAAGAAGCATTGGGAGTCCCCGTCAAAAGAGCGCGCTCGCGGCGTAACTGCGGCCGACTTCGACAACGACGGCGACCAGGACCTCTACGTCACCAACTTCGGCCGCAATGTGCTTTACATTAACAACGGCAACGGCACCTTCAGCGATGGAACGGCCGCCGCCAAGGTAGGGACTCCCTTCTGGAGCTCGAGCGCCTGCTTCGCCGACATCAACGGCGATGGCCTGCTCGACCTCTACGTCGCCAACTACCTGCTCTACGACTCCCGGGTCCACAAGGCCTGCTCCAGCAGCCAGAATAAAACCCCCTCCTACTGCCATCCCAACAAATACGATGGAGCTCCCGACTCACTCTACCTCAACCGGGGCGGCGGGCGATTCGAGGACATCTCCCGCTCGGCCGGGATTGCCGTGCGCGGCCGGATCCTCTCCAAGGGCCTCGGCGTCCTGCCGACAGACTTCGATTCCGACGGCGATATCGATTTTCTCGTCGCCAACGACTCTGTCCCGAACTTCCTCTGGCGCAATCTTGGCGGCGGCAAGTTCGAAGACGCGGCGCTCGAGGCCGGCGTCGCCCTCAACACCACCGGCAGCCCCGAGGCCTGCATGGGAGTCGACGGAGGAGACGTCAACGGAGACGGGCTGCAGGACTACTTCCTGACTAATTTTTCCGAGGAGACCGACACGCTCTTCTTCGGAGAGGGCGATGGGTTCTTTGATGACAACACCCTTCGAAGCGGCCTGGGAAAGCCGACCTTTGATCCGCTCGGCTTCGGCACCCGCCTCTTTGACTACGATCTCGACGGGGATCTCGACATCTACGTCACCCGCGGCCATATCCTGGACAACCTCGAGACCCTCCACCCCGGAACCCGCCTGCGCTATGCCCAGCCCGACCACCTGTTCCAGAACGACGGAAAGGGACGCTTTACCGATGTCTCAGGAAGCTCCGGCTCCTGGTTCAAGAAGAAGCTCGTCGGCCGTGCGGTAGCGACAGCCGATTACGACTCCGACGGAGACCTGGACCTCTTTATCGTCAACTCGGGCCAGGAATGCACGCTCCTTGAAAACAGGGCTGAGCGCAAGGGTAGCTGGATTGGGATTCGCCTGCAGGGAACAGCTCCCTGCAGCCGCGACGCCACAGGCTCGCTCATCACGCTGAAAGCCGGCGGAGGCGCTCGACGAGTCGAGCTCCGTAACAGCCAGAGCTACATGGCCGCGAGCGACCCCCGTGTGATCCTCGCCCTGGACAAGGGGGCAGCCAAGGCTCCCCCGGTTGAGGTGCGCTGGAGCGACGGCCTGCGAGAGCTCTTCAACAACCTCCAGGCGGAACGCTATCACCTGCTCGTTCGGGGCCAGGGCGAACAACTCGGCGAGTGAAACTTACTTGCGTGAGCGCTTCTTGGCGGGCTTCTTCTTCACCGAAGCCTTCGCGGAGGTCTTCTTTGCGGCCTTCTTCTTGGCGGGCTTTTTCTTGGCCTTCTTCTTCGCCTTAGGCTTCGACTGGTTTTCGGGACGCAGCTTGCGCACCTCTTTGCCGATCCGCCACATCTCAGACTCACGAATCTCCTTGAGCTCCTCCTCGAG
>DODI01000186.1:2168-5097 GCA_003509045.1 Planctomycetota bacterium
CTCTCGCGGTAGTCAGCCTTGGAGTTCACCTTCAGCACCCGGCGGGTCTCCGAACCATCGGCCACTTTGCCGTAGAGCTGCTTGAAGACAGGCTTCGAGCACTTCTTAAAGCGCTTGTACCAGTCGAGCGCACCGCGCTGGGCTGTGGTCGAGCAATTGGCGTACATCCAGTCCATGCCATTCTCAGCGATGAGCGGATAGAGACTCTGGGTCGCCTCTTCGACCGTCTCGTTGAAGGCCTCGGAGGGCGAGTGCCCCTTCTCGCGAAGCACCTCGTACTGGGCCAGCCAGAGGCCGTAGATCGCGCCCATGAGAACACCCCGCTCTCCGGTCAGGTCGCTGTAGACCTCCTTCTTGAAGGTGGTCTCGAACAGGAAGCCACTGCCTATGGCGATCCCCAGAGCGATGCAGCGCTCCCGGGCGCGCCCGGTGAAGTCCTGGTCGATGGCGAAGCTCGAGTTGATGCCCCGCCCCTCGAGAAAGAGCCTCCGCACCGTGGTGCCTGACCCCTTAGGAGCGACGAGGATCACATCGACGTTGTCCGGAGCGACTACGCCGGTGATGTCCGAATAGGTCACACTGAAACCATGCGAGAAATAGAGAGCCGAGCCCTCCTGCAGGTTGTCTCGAATGATCGGCCACTGGTCCTTCTGCCCGGCATCGCTGACTAGGTACTGGACAACCGTTCCGCGCCTGACCGCCTCTGGAATATCAAAGAGAGTCTTACCCGGCTTGAGGCCGTCCTTCTTGGCGAGTTTCCAGCTGGGACCGTTCTTGCGAACGCCAACGATGACCTTGACACCGTTGTCGCGCATATTGTGCGATTGCCCGCGACCCTGGACTCCGTAGCCAATCACGGCGACCGTCTCCTTGCCGAGAATCTTACGCAACTTGGCCGGCGGAAAATCCGTCCGCTCAACAATCTTTTCCTTCACTCCGCCGATGGATAAGGTCTTCATCTGGACTTGTTACTCCTACGTTTTGTCTTTTCTTCTTCATGCGCCGTTCCACCGACACAACCTCTCGATGTGAACGGCATGCAAGCTGGCTTTTATAGCTTATTGAGTCCCTGTGTGCAATGAAGTCGTCGTAAAGGGCCCGTGGCACGGCTCTGGGTTTCAGGTCCCGTATTTGTTATCCTTTTGCCTCATGAAACCACCCCGCCGGCTTCCTATCTGTCTCCTGGCCATTCTCTGCTGGCAGTTTATCAGCCCCGCCAACACTCACGGCGGAGAGCTAGATGATGAGATCGCCGCCATCATGAAGCGCCCCCTGTTCAAAGGCAGCTCCTTCGGGATTCTCGTCACCGAGCTCAAAGGAGGACGGATCGTCTATTCGCATCGCCCCCTCGCCCTCCAGGCCCCAGCCTCCACCACCAAGCTGGTCAGCTGCGCCGGCGCCCTGGGGATTCTCGGAAAGGACTTCCGCTTCCACACCCGGGTCATCAGGACAGGAGAGCTGGAGGACGGAGTGGTGAATGGAGACCTCGTGCTCATCGCCAGCGGCGACCCCAACCTCTCCCAGCGCCCCGCCAAGAACGATCGCCTGCGTTTCGTCGACCGGGACCACAGCTACGCCGGATTCAGCGAGGCCGGCCTGGTACCCGGCGACCCCCTCCAGACGCTGCGCAAGCTGGCGGAGGATGTCGCCGGAAAAGGAGTCAGGGAAATCAAGGGTGACGTGGTGGTCGATGATGGTCTCTTCAAGGAGACTACGGACTCCTTCGTCGGCCGCTTCAGCGCCATCTGCATCAACGACAACCTCGTGGACTTCACCATCCGCCCCGGAGGTAAGCCCGGCGACAAGGCCGTCGCAGCCTGGCGGCCTGATCTCTCCCCGGTAAAGGTCAGGATCCAGGCCCGAACAGTAGAGGCCAGCGGTGTACGGCGACTGTGGGTCGAAACGACAGACGGGCCCGCCTCCTTCATCGTCAAGGGTACGATCCCGGCCGGCTCGCGCGCAACGGTCCGGGTCGGCAAGTTCGCCAACCCCGCCATTTCTGCAGCCTACCTCTTTGCCGCCCTGCTGGAAAACGAGGGGGTCAAGATCAACGGTGGGCGCCAGCAAGCCGTGTTCGGCCCGACGGTCTACAAAGACTACGATGAGGTCGCTCGGCACATCTCCCCGCCCTTCTCCGAATCTGTCCGCGTCACGCTCAAGGTAAGTCACAACCTGCACGCCACGATGTACCCGGTCCTCGTCGGGGCCCTCAAGGGCGAACGCGGCAACCGGGTCGCCGGTTACGGAAAGATCCGTGAGTTCTTCGCCAGAGGGGGCCTAGATGTAAACTCTGTGTTCCTCGACAGCGGCTCGGGCGGCGGAAGATCCGACTCGCTCTCGGCGCGCTTCCTCGTGGACCTTCTCCACTTCATGGCCAAGCGAAAAGATTTCGCCCAATTCTTTGACGCCCTCCCCATTGGAGGAATCGACGGGACGATCTCGGCCCGGTTCAAGAACTCCCCGCTCTGGGGAAGGGTGAGAGCCAAGACAGGAACCCTGGTCTACAAGGGCTCCTTCAACAACCAGTGGATCTATCTCTCCAAGGCGCTCTCCGGCTACATGGACCTGCGCACCCCCGACCGCCCTGATGACATGCTCTGCTTCACCATCCTGATCGGCAACACCGTGGCTCCTGACCGCAGCCGCGGCGTCAAGGAGCTCTTCGGAGCTCAGGAGGACATCCTCAAGGTCATCGAGCGGTATTGGAACAAGCCGGGGCGCGTAAAGCGATGAGCCTAAATTACGCCTCGGCACCAACCCGAGGCCTGTGGTAAGTTCTCTGGAAATGAGAGCGCATCGCATCTTCTCTATCCTGTTCCTCCTGATCGCCAGCTGGTCGCTACCGCTCAGGGCGCAGGAACCTGCAAACAAGCCGGCCGACTTCCGAACGACGTTCGACAGCGACCGCCCCCTTCTCCCCATCAGGGAC
>DODI01000362.1:0-3537 GCA_003509045.1 Planctomycetota bacterium
CTGAAGGACAGGCTGAACCGGTCAAAGCCGGAAGCGTCCGCGCTTAAGAGCTCAGGGTCGCAAGATCCAATGTCCTGGCAGCCAAGGCCATCGGGAGCCCGGGTGTCATCTCCGCAGTCCCAGGGGCCGGGCGCTGGGGGGGGCTCTCCGCCGGTAAAGAGATAAAGGAAGGTGAAGATCGCATCGCTCAGGTTGACAGCGCCTGAGTCGTCAGCGTCTGCCGCATCTTCGCAGGAGGGATTTTCACCGCCGGCGAAGAGGTAGGTCAGCGTGGTGATCCCGTCGCTGAGGTCAACATTCCCATCTCCGTTTGAGTCACCGCGCCGAAAACCTACAAAGCCTGCAAGGCAGGGAGTGGCAGGGAGCGCCGCCACGCAGATTGCCAGTAATAATGTTTTGAGCAAGACCACACTCCTTGGTTGTTACCTCACCGCCACCCGCTATCAACCCTACACCCGCTATTTTAACCTTTGCACTCGATATAAAAAATAAATGTCTTCGGGAAGCTCGGATTACCGCGTGCGGGCCACCTGCTTTCTCACGTTGGGGCTTCAGAGGCCTTTATCCCGGGAGGGGCTCTTTTGCCTGGGATGGTTGGGTCTGAACGGGAGATAGAGCAGGAAGCTGACCGCGACCACCATGGTGATCATGCCGATCACATACCAGGGCCAGCCTCCAATGATCAGCGGGTTCGCTACGTGCGGCGGTTCGCAGAGGAAAATATAGTTGGTTCCAAAGGTCCAGTTGAACAGGCCTATGGTCAGCAGCAGCGGTTGTCCAATGAGGGAGATTTTCCACCAGGAGCCGGGGCCGGGCCGCATGCCGACAATAAATGTCAGGTAGCAGGCGGCCGCGAGAATTCCTCCATGTCCGATGTAGTAATTGAGGAAGATGAGGGTCTCGCTGCCGAGGGTTCCATCGGGGTTCACCACCCCCGTGGTTAGGGTGAATTCCGGGGTGGCCAGAGAGACGAGGGCTCCGGGGATCCCCCAGTAGAAAAGGCATTCGTAGACTTTCTGGTTTCTCCAGATGAGGGCCATCCAGGAGAAGATGGCCGTCAGGTCGCACAGGTGAAGAGGCAGGCTCTCATTGATATTCCAGAGGCCTCTGCTGGCGAGCCAGAGCTGGACCAGGGGCTCTGGAGCGAGCAGGAGGACTCCGAGGGCCAGGGCCAGGTTCTCCCGCCCTTTTTTCTCCATCCGGGAGCCGAGCAGGACGATTCCCACGATCAGGGCGATGGAGGCGCCTCCCGCCTTCCACCAGAGTGGAGTCAGGGGCGCAAGGATTTCTGGTGTCACGAGTTCCTGCATTTCTCAGGCGTTCTGTTATGGTTCCGTGGCTCTGAGTTGGTCATTGCAAGAGCAGTATAGCTAATAATTCCGGCCACTATGGCCCGACCCTCCGGATTTCTTTCCTTCTTCGGCCGGATACTTTTACAATGGTGATGATTTGATGTACCTAATATCGCGGTGGAACAAAGACTTGAAGATCTCCTGGTTTACCACGATTCTCCTGGCCGCGGGGCTTATGGCAGGGCTTTTCGGTTGTGGCTCTGACGAATCGGAATACACGGCCGGGGGGACTCCACATGATTTTTCCGGTGATATCGAGAGGGGGCCGCAGCTGGCCCTTGCTTCAACCCGATCGATGACGATTGCCTGGCGGTCTTTAGAGTCGACAGAACCTGCGGTCGTCTACTGGTCCGCGAACGGGCTTCCCTCCACCCGTACGGGTGATCGCCCTGGGACCGAGCATGTTATTGAGCTGGATGGTCTCTTGCCGGACACCGCCTATTTTTACCAGCTCCAGCATGGCGCCCGGTCGGTTGGCGAGGTCCACAATTTCTGGACGGCTGCGGATACTCCTGATGCAGCCATCCGCTTTGGCGTGTTTGGAGACTTTGGCTGCGGGTGTCCCGCGCAATACGAATCCATAGGGGTCCTCAAAGACAGCCAGCCTGACCTGGTCCTGACCACCGGTGACAATGTCTATTACAGCGGCAGCGCGCGCGAGGTGCGCCAGAACTACTTTATCCCGATGGCATCGCTTATCGATCACGTCCCAGTCTATCCCAGCCTGGGGAACCATGATGTGATAACAGGTAATGGGAGTCCCTTTCTGGATTCACTCTATCTGCCTGTAAACGATGCCGATGGCAGCGAGCGTTTTTATTCTTTTGACCGGGGAAATTGCCACTTCATTGCTCTGGAGGTGACCGATCGTGCAGGTGATCTGTCTCCCGGCAGTAGGCAATACCAATGGCTTGTTCGGGACCTGCAGCGCACGGCAGCGACCTGGGTTGTCTGTTATTTTCATCATCCGCTCTACAGTGACTCTTCGCATGGAGATGCGCCGTTGCTGCAGATTCACCTGGCACCCCTGTTCGATGAATACGGAGTAGATGTCGTTCTTTCGGGCCATGATCATACCTATCAGAGAACCTATCCGATGCGCGCCGGGCTCGTGCTGGATGGCCAGATGGAGCCGAACTACACTGACCCGCAGGGAACGATCTACGTTGTGACGGGCGGCGGCGGAGCGACGCTCTACGGCCTCTGGCGGTCTCAGCGTCTTGCCGCTGGAGAATCGAGACGCCATGTGGTTATCTTTGACGTGGTCGGCAACGAGTTGAATCTTTCGGCGGTTGACTATAACGGCTCTGTCTTTGACAGGATGAAGATTACCAAGAGGGTCCCTGGTGATGGCAGGTAGCTCTCGGCAATCGGGTGGCTTCCGGGAAGGTTGAAAGGTTACGGCTATGCCCAGCAATAAGATCAGGAAGGTTGAGGTTCCCAGCGACCCCTGCCCGGACTGTGGAACCCTGATGGAAGAGATCGAGGTGCTGGGAC
The DNA here is from genome assembly GCA_003509045.1 of Planctomycetota bacterium. GTDB lineage: Bacteria > Planctomycetota > UBA8108 > UBA8108 > UBA8108 > UBA8108. The sequence continues at coordinate 2,850 of DODI01000362.1, forward strand.
AGCACAAGCTCAGTTGGCTCCCCGCGCCGGCAAACTGGAAGGATCTCATGTTCAAAAGAAGATCGTTGGTGCGCGGCCGGATCTGCCCGACCTGCGGCCGCATTCAGCTCTATGGCGATCTGCCAACCGCTGCGGAAAAGAGCCCCTGGGCGGAGGAGACAGAGGAAGAGGCTGCCGCTCCCGAGTTCAGGGAATCGGAAGGCCTGGCGTGACAGCGGGACAATCAGAATCCGGTGAGGCTGTCATGGGAGGCGTCGCTCTGCCGGCGAGGTCCTTACGCCGAAGTGCCATCCTGGGGGGAGGCCTGTGGGTTGTCTGCGCGGGATACTGCGCCATTACGGTCTGCGAAGGCCGACTGGAGCTGATTGAGCTGCTGTTGCTTTTCGGTCCGCTGCTCGCGGTGCCGGGCGGTCTGTCGATGGTGGTTGGTCAGCGGCCGCCTGGTGAGCTTCGAGGGGAAGGGCTTGTCGTTCGACTCCTGCTGCCGGCCGCGCTCTGCGTGATCGTCTCCCGGTGGCTTGCCCCCGGGTTTCCGGCCGCGGCCCTCGCCTCCCCCTGGCTCCTGGTCACGGCGCTCGTCGCCCTGCTTGGCCTGCAGAGAATCATCCGGCGCGGGTTCTCTCCGCTCGAGGAGTTGACTGTCGATGCCGGGCTTCTCTACCTGCCGGTCGGTGGAGGATGGTTGCTG
>DODI01000011.1:0-3192 GCA_003509045.1 Planctomycetota bacterium
TGTGTTTCAGAATGATACCGGCGGCCACCGATACGTTCAGGGAGTCAGCTCCGCTGGCCATAGGTATGCAGGCGAGCTCGTGACAGATGCCAGTCAGCTCTTCCGCCAGTCCGGCCTCCTCGTTCCCGAGAACCACGCACCAGCCATCAGCCGGAACGATTCCGGATAGCGGCGACGCCCCCGCGTCGGCCACCGCGCCGACCAATTGGACCCCCGGCACAGCGCAAAGCCTCTTGAGGTCCGAGACAACGGAATCGCACCTGTAGACAGGCAGGGTGAAGGCCGCCCCCATCGAGACCCGGATGCACCTGCGGGAATAGGCATCGGTACACCTCTCCCCAAGAATCAAGGCGTTCAGGCCAAGGCACCTGGCCGTCCGCATGATGGATCCGAGGTTCTCCGAATCCGTAATTTCCGGGCAGGCAACCGCCTTGAGCGCGGGCTGGCCGGACCCGAGGAGCCGATCGAAACTCAGCTCTTCGGGTCTCTTCCCGCAGCCAAGCACTCCTCGATGGAACTTGAAACCCACAACGGTTTCAAGCTCGTCATCATCGAGAACAAAGACCAAAACGGAAGCTGGAAAGAGTGAGCGGAGCTTGTTGACCTTGCGTGAGCTGACCAGGACCGAGACGACCTCCAGAGAGCTATAGAGAAGCCTTTCAACAAGGTGCTCGCCTTCGACGATGAAATGTTCAGCGCCAAATTCCGACCTGCCCTTCAGGTCCCTGTAAGGACCCAGCCGTTCGTCGCCGGCGGAGTCCAGCTCAAGAACGGTCAAGGGAAAGCCGGGTGTAGAAGGTGCGGGAGGCGCCGGTCATTTTTCCGGAGGCTTCAATTGGTAGCGCGCCTTTCCGTCTTTACCGTTCCAGACGTGAAGAACGCTATCGTATCCGCCGGCCACCACGACCGCGGCGTCAGGGGTAACACCGATGGAATACATATAGTCACCGGCCCCAGCAAGGCTGCGAAAGTTCTTTCCATCGTTGGCGCGATGCATCGTGACCTTCTTGTCGCCGCTGCAGGAGAGGGTCTCCTGGCTGTCACCGATAAAGCTGATTGCGCTAACCTGCTTGGAGAAACCACCGATGGTCCGCTTGACCTCGCCGCTGCGGAAATCCCAGATCTTGATCACGTTGTCTGCCCCGCAGCTGGCAAGGACGTTGCCGTCTGATTGCCAGCTCACGCCAAGCACGTGAGCCGTATGTCCCTCGTAAAACCTGACCCGCTCACCGTCGAGAGCCTTGAAGCTCCTGGCAAACTTATCCGCCCCTCCGGTCGCTATATACTCCCCTTCAGCGGAGTAGTCGACAGCAAATACGGTGTCGCTATGAGCATCATCGAGCCGCCAGACAAGCTCTCCTTTTTCAAGATCCCAGACAGACAGTTCCCCTGTGCGGGAGGTCTCACCGCCGCCCGCGGCCAGGCGCTTGCCGTCAGGACTGAAATCTATGGAAAGAATCCGGTCAACGAGTGGGCTCTTCCCATCCGGAGAGCCCAGGGTCTTGTCTAATTCCCATTGCCCGATGGGAGCAATGTGCCGTATGGAGCTTTTGCCCCGGCAACACACGACCCCCTCCTTCGTTGCGGCAAGAATGCGACCTTCGCCCTTGAAGCTGTGCAGTCCGGCCCCGGTCTCTGAGCTCCAGGCCACCATCGTCTTGTCCTGCCCAAGCGTGTAGAGATAATTCCCATCGGCGGAGAACGCCACGCCTACGGACGGCTTCCTGGCAGAAGCCTCGGCCGCCTTGGCGGCGGCAACCTGCTCCCCTGGAGCGAGGGCCTTGCTCTCCGCCTTCTTGATTTCTTCATCTCGGGATTTCAGCTGACCCTCAGCCTTCTTGATATCCTTGCCGCTCTCTACGAGGGTTCGCTCTGCCGAATCAACTGAGGACTGAGCCGCCTTGGCTTCCTTGTCGGCCTTCTCGAATTTCTTTTTATCCCCACCTTTTTTCGCCGCTTCCAGGGCCTTGTTCTTGCCATTCCTGGCCTTGGTTGCCTTGGCAATAGCTCCTTTTGCGTCCATGGCCTCCTTGGCCGCTATCTCGATTTTCTTTTTGTCCCGGCTTTTTTTCGCCACATCGATGGCATTGGTTTTTTTGTCGCTGGCCTTGGAGGCCTTCACCACCGCCTCGGCGGCGGCCTTCGCCTCATTCTCAGCAAGCGCGAGTTTGCCCTTATCCTCGCCCTTCCTGGCTTCTTCAAGCGCCTGGGACTTTCCTTCACTGGCCTTGGTTGCCTCATCCAGGGCGGCCTGAGCGGCCTTGGCTTCATTTTCAGCAAGGTCGACCTTGGCCTTGTCCGGAGCGTTCTTCGCCGCCTCCAACGCGGCATCCTTCTCCTTGCTGGTCTTTGTCGCCAGGTCAAGAGCGGCCTGGGAAGCCTTAGCTTCCTTCTCGGCCATATCGACCTTTTTCTTGTCCTCAGCCTTGATGGCCTCCAGGGCCTTGTTTTTCCCATCCCGGGTCTTCTTGACCTTGGCGAGATTCTCCATGTTTTTCTTCTGGGCGTTCTTTTTGCCTTCCAGATTTTTCACGTCCCCTTCCCGGCTTTTTTTCTGGCCAGCGAGACGCCCCTCCAGAAGCTTGAGATGACGCTCCTTGCGAGCTGTGGTCCGCCGCAGGGCAGGGTCATCCTGGAGCTTCGCAACCTCCTTGCCATCTGCAAGGGCCCAGAGCGTGACCATTGGAGCATCTCCGGCTATTGCGATTCGGGCGCCATCCTTGCGGACGACGGCTGATCGTACAGGCGACCCGTGCTTGAATTCCCGCACCTGCTTCCCACCAGACGCGTCCCAGAGCCTTACGGTCCCATCTTCGCTTCCGGAAAGAAGCTGCCCGCCAGCACGGTCGACGCTGACTACGCAAGTAATCCTTTTTGCATGTCCCTTGAGCTCCTTGAGCGGAGCTGGAGAAGCCGGAACCTTCGCGGCCTCTTCACCTTCTTTCGCCTCCACGACCGGCGCGCCCTCCTCGGGGATGGCCCACAAGAGAACGACTCCGTCTTCCCCTCCGGTCGCAACATTCGCATCCTTGGCAAGATAGGTAACAGCGGTGGCTCCGGTCGGCAACGCGATGGACCCGGTCTTCTTTGAGCCCTCGACACTCCAGAAATCAAGCTTGCCGGACTTTGAAAGAGTACAGAGAGATTTCCCATCCATGGCGAGGCTGAGAGAAATGATCGAATCGGAAGCCG
>DODI01000104.1:0-4285 GCA_003509045.1 Planctomycetota bacterium
ATCGAGCTGCTCCTGGCTCAGCTCTACTCGAGCCGTGGCGACTGAGATGCCGCCGTTTCCCGCGGCGCGCAGCACCAGGGTGTTGGGATGCTCGTAGACAAAAGAAAAACCGATGGTGCCGCCGCCGCTCTCCCAGATGAGCTCGCGCAAATCGCCGACACTCGTTTCCGGGGTGGGATCGAAATCAACCGACAAGGTAAAGGTCGCATCGAGCCTGTCGACCGTGGCGATGCGATTCACCGTCCGGTTGTTGTACGTCGGCAGGCCATTGGCGCCGGCGCTGATGACGTTGAGAACCTCGTCAGGCGGAAAATCAAGGCTCTCAAAATCATCCGCCCTGGCTCCCTTCATATTCAGAAGCGCCGCGGAAAAAGTCAGACAGATGAAAAATGCGCGATACATAACCAACTACCCTTCCGAAAAGTGATTTATCTCTGAACCCGGAATGCGACATACGCTACCGCCCGGGTTGTTCGTTTCAACCTATTACAACCTTTTGTTAATTCGCCGGGAGCCGGCGCTGGAAGCGGAACCATAACCCATCGGATCCAGCTTCATCTCCAACTCTCTATTATGAGTCTACAAAGATGAGAAGAAAACCTGTCTTTCGACAAAAATCCTCAACAAGGGCTGGGATTCAGGTCTTCGCCCTCCCCTTGTTGAGGATTTTCGCTGAGCTTACGGCCGCTTCACACCATCGGACTCTTACTCGCAGCTGCTGAAGGTCTCACAACCCAGTCCATCATCGGGGTGCGCGGTATCCTCGCCGCATTCGAGACCGGGCTGCGCCGGCGCCTGCCCTCCGAGGAAAAGGAAATTCAGGATGAAAATCCCATCGGTCAGCTGGATCGCGCCATTGTTGTCCGCGTCGGCGGCATCACCGCAAACCGGGGCCGCTCCTCCGAGGAAGAGGAAGTTCAGAATAAAAATCCCGTCGGTCAGCTGGAGGGAACCGTTGTCATCCGCGTCACCACGGCGAAACTGCGGGGAGGCAGGCCCGCCAGGGTCTCCGCAGGTGAACTCGCAGAAGGCGCTGACACCAAGACCGCCCAGGCGGGTTCTGCAGGCCGCCTCCAGGGCGTGAACACTGCCGCCGCCACAACCCTCCGGCAACGGCACATCCACGGTACCGCCTTCGCCGACCTCGAAAATACCTGCTGGCTGGTCATCGATGAAAACAGCGAGGCTCTGGCAGCCGCAGCCATCGGGAGAGCCCGTCAGCTGGATTCGAATCACGGACTCGTCAACCAGCGGCTCGCAGGTAAGCTCCAGCTCTCTGCAGTCAACGGCGATCGGGCCCACGTCACCGGACACTTCGGTCACCTTGAGCCAGTTGGCCGATCCATCGGAGCTGTCGGTGGCGCCGCCATCGGGGCCGATCGGCGTCAGGGCCAGGTCGACGACATCTCCCTCCTGCAGGCTGACCACCTGGCTGCGCATGATTCCCTCAACATCGGATCCCGCGACCGATGCCGTATCGACCTCCTGGCCGTTGACGAAGAGATGACCCGTGATGCCATCTCCGCCGGCAGCCGTCTTGCGCATATGCCAGATGAGGGCCACCACCGAGTCCCGATCGCTGACCCAGCGCCGAATCGTCCAGTGTTCATCGAAAGGTTCGGAGTTGCCTCCGTTGGGATGGGTCGCCTCCGGCCCGAGCATGGTCCAGGGTCCCAGCCCATCCCCCAGCAGGTCCCACTCGACGCCCGTCCAGTGGTTGCCCTCGGGAAAGACGGCGCCACCGGCCGGACCGAATTCGTTGACGAACTCGATGAAGTCATCTTCTGAATAGATAAAGTCAAAGTCGAGGGTGAGATTGTAATAGCCGTAGAACCAGTTATTGACGCCCTGCTCTCCATCCTCCGACCAGTCAGCGACAGAATCCGCCAGCACCACCGGGCTGCCGGGATCGGTCGGGTCCGAACCCGCCGCCAGCTCGACGGCATCGCTGAGGCCATCCTCGTCGGTGTCGGGGTTGTTGGGGTCTGTCGCGGGATCCCCGTTGACCTCATCGAAGTCCGCCAGGCCATCATCATCGGAATCCGGATCGAGCGGGTCGGTCTTGTTCTCGATCTCGTCTCCATCGCTGAGACCGTCTCCGTCGCTATCCAGCAGGGTCGGGTTGGTTCCTCCGTCAAGCTCGGCGGCATCGCTGAGGCCATCATCATCGGCATCTCCCTCGCCGAGAACGCCAAGATCGCCGGGAGAGTAGAGCGATTCCCACTCATCCGGCAGGGCATCTCCATCTGAGTCGGTGGTCTCCGGCAGGTAGTTGATGTCGGAGTAGAGCTTCAGCCCCTCATCGAAGTTGATGACGCCCGAAGCGAAGTCGTTCCCGGTGAGATCGGTCTTCTCCCCGGTGCCGGCGAAGCCTGAGCCAACCACCGCGAAGGCGGCTCCGTTGCCGCCGCTCCAGTCTCCGCCAAGATCGAGAGAATCGGAATCAACCGGGTAGCCGTTGACGACCAGCCGAATCTCCTGCTCCCCTTCGGCGTTGAGCACGTCGCAGACCCAGGCCAGCTCCACGTCATCGGAGTCGATGAGCGCGGCGGGAAGCTGGAACCTGGCCGTGGTGAGCCCCCAGCCAGCCTCAAGAACACCGGCGGGATTGATTCCGTTGCCGGCGTTTCGCAGGACCAGCAGGTTGGGGGCCTCGTAGCAGATCGAGAGGCCGGTCCAGCCGCCGCCGGATTCCCAGATCAGCTCGCGAGGGCCATCGAGCTTGGCGTCAAAATCTATGACCGCCGTAAGGGTGACATCCAGCAGATCGATGGGGCCCGCGCCAAAATTGCGGGCGTTGTTCGTCGGCAGCACCCCGGGCACGTTGACGACCTCCGTCGGCAGGCCCAGCTGCGTGGCGAATTCGCCCGGCGAGTCGTTGGGGTTGTTGGGGTCGGTCCCGCCGTCCACCTCGCGCCTGTCGGTGAAGCCGTCTTCATCTGTGTCGGGGTTGTTTGGATCAGTACCCGCTTCGGCCTCCGCGCCGTCGTCGAGCAGGTCTCCATCGGTGTCGGGATTGAGGGGGCTGCTCCCGTTCTCGATCTCAGCCCCGTCATCGAGACCATCGCCATCGGTATCGGCCACCATTGGGTCGGTCAATTCGTCGAACTCGCCCGCATCGCCGAGCCCGTCTCCATCCGCGTCACCCTCCCCCAGCACGTCCAGGTCTCCAGGCGCATAGAGGAGCTCCCATTCATCGGCCAGGCCGTCCTCGTCGCTGTCGGTGGTCGGGGGACGGTAGTTGACGTCGGAATAGAAATAGAGGCCGCGGTCAACAAAGATCTCTCCCGAGGTGAAATCGACGGCGGTGAGATCGCTGCGCGCGCCGGAGCCGGCGATGCCGCTGGAGAAAATACCGAGAGCCGCGCCGTTGCCGCCGCTCCAGTCGCCGCCGAGGTCGAGCGCTTCGGAGGCCACCCTGTAGCCGTTGACGATCAGGCTGATCTCCTGGAGACCTTCGCCGTTGGCGACATCGACCACCCAGGCCAGCTCCACCTCATCCCCCATCAGGCTGCTCGGCAATGGATAGCGGATCGTCGTCATCGCCCAGCCGGCCTCGAGTATACCCGCCGGGTTGATGCCGTTGCCTGAATTGCGCAGCACCACCGTATTGGGAGCTTCGTAGCACAGGGACAGCCCCAGCCAGCCGCCGCCGGATTCAAAGATCAGCTCCCTCTCCCCGGCGGTTTTCTCGGTGAAAACCACCGGCAGGGTAAAGGTCGCATCCAGGCGATCGACGGGTCCTCTGCCGAGGTCGCGGTTGTGGTAGGTCGGCATGGCGCCGAGAAAATTCACCATCTCGTCGGGCTCATCGAGCTCCTCAACGTAGACAGCCGGCATGCTGTCGGGGTCGGCCGGGTCGAAGCCGTCGGCCACCTCGCGTCCATCAGACACTCCGTCACCATCGGTATCGACCAGCAGCGGATCGGAACCGTGCTCGTTCACCTCGTCCCCATCACCGAGACCATCTCCATCCGAGTCGGTGGTGAGCGGGTCGCTCCCGAGCTCAACCTCGGCTCCATCATCAAGTCCATCTCCATCAGTATCCGGCGAGGTGGGATCGGTGCCGGCCTCGAACTCGCCGGCATCAGCCAGTCCATCCTTGTCCGCATCACCTTCCCCGAAGGCCTCGAGGTCGCCCGGGGCATAGAGGAATTCCCATCCATCCAGGATACCGTCCCCGTCATCGTCGAAGCTCTCCGGCGCGTAGTTCATATCCGGGTAGAAGGAGAGACCCGCGTCGAGATCGATCACGCCCGAGGTGAAGGCCGCCCCCGTCAGCGCG